>JBPCND010000116.1:0-44569 GCA_051001655.1 Nocardioides sp.
GTCACGCGGGACAACAGCTCCCCGCGGGGCTGCCTGTCGAAGTAGCTCAGCGGCAGGCGGTTGACCTTGTGCTCGACGTCGTTGCGCAGGTGGCGTACGGCGCTCTGCACCACGTCGTTGAGGAGGAACCCCTGCAGCCAGGCCAGGGTCGCCGCGGCGACGTACACCCCGAGCACGAGGAGCAGGATCCGTCCGACTGCGTCGAAGTCGACTCCCTGGCCGGGCACGACGTCCATCGCGGAGAGCATGTCGGCGAGCTGGCCCTCCCCCGAGGCTCGCAGCGACTCGACCGCCTCCGCCTCGGTCGTGCCCTCGAGACGTCGGCCGAAGATGCCGGCGAAGATCAGGTCCGTCGCCTGCCCCAGCAGCCGGGGGCCGAGGACGCTCAGCCCGACACTGACCACGGCGAGCACCAGGACGGCCGCCACCTTCAGTCGGTGAGGCCGCAGGCGACCCAGCAGTCGTCGTGCAGAGGGCCCGAAGTCCATGGACTTCTGGCCGACCATGCCGCCACCGAACGGGCCCCGGCCGGGACCGGGGCCGGCCTGGACCCGCTCGGTCTCCTTCAGGACGCCGTCCCTGTGGTTGCCATCGTCGAGACCCTCGTCGTTCATGCGGCCTCCTCCGGGGTGAGCTGGGACTCGACGATCTCCTGGTAGGTCTGACAGGTGTCCAGCAGCTCGGCATGCGTGCCCCGGCCCACGACGGCGCCGTCCTCAAGGACCAGGATCTCGTCAGCGCCGCGAATGCTCGAGACACGCTGAGCGACGAGGACGACGGCGGCTTCGGTCGTGACCGACGCGAGGGCCGACCGGAGCCGGGCCTCGGTGGCGAGGTCGAGCGCGGAGAAGGCGTCGTCGAGCAGGTAGATCTCGGGCTGCCTGATCACCGCCCGCGCGATGGACAGTCGTTGCCGCTGACCGCCCGAGACGTTCGACCCTCCCTGGGTGATCTGCGCCTCGAGGCGCCCGGTCATCGCCTCGACGAAGTCCCGTGCCTGGGCGATCTCGAGGGCTTCCCACATCTCATCCTCGGTCGCGTCGGGTTTGCCGTATCGGAGGTTGTCGGCCACCGATCCCGAGAAGAGGAAAGCCTTCTGCGGCACGAGCCCGATCCGTCCCCAGAGCAGCTCCGGGTCGAGCCGTCGTACGTCGACGCCGTCCACCGTCACCTCGCCGGCGGTCACGTCGAAGAGCCGCGGCACCAGGTTGAGCAGCGTGGTCTTGCCGGCGCCGGTGGACCCGATCACCGCGAGCGTCTGACCGGGCCGGGCGACCAGGTCGAGACCGCGGAGGACCGGCGCCTCGGCCCCGGGATAGCTGAAGGTGACCCCGCGCATCACGAGCTCACCGTGCCCGGTCCTGTCGCCGACAGCGCGGACCGGGTCGGTCGGGGGTACGACGGAGGACCTGGTCGAGAGCACCTCGACGATCCGGTCGGCGCAGACAGCCGCGCGCGGCACCATCATCAGCATGAAGCTCGCCATCATCACCGCCATCAGGATCTGGACCAGGTAGGCGAGGAAGGCGGTCAGGGCCCCGACCTGCATGGAGCCGTCATCGACCCGGTGGCCTCCGAACCACAGCACGGCCACCGACGACACGTTGAGGATCAGCATCACCGTCGGGAACATCGTCGCCATCCAGCGGCCGGTGCTCAGCGCGACGTCGCTGAGCTCGTCGTTGGCCCGGCCGAACCGCGCGGCCTCGACGGGCTCGCGGACGAAGGCCCGGACGACTCGGATGCCGGTGATCTGTTCGCGCAGCACCCGGTTGACGACGTCTATCCGGGTCTGCATCAACCGGAACCCCGGCACCATGCGCGAGGCGATGAAGCCCACCGCGAGGAACAGCACCGGGACGGAGGCAGCCACCAGCCATGACAGGCCGACGTCCTCGCGGACAGCCATCAGGACGCCGCCGACCATCATGATCGGCGCGGTGACCATCATCGTGAAGGTCATCAGCACCAGCATGCCGACCTGCTGGACGTCGTTGGTGTTGCGGGTGATCAGCGACGGTGCGCCGAAGTGGGCGAGCTCGCGGCTGGAGAACGACCCGACCTGGGCGAACACGGCGGCGCGGAGGTCCCGGGCGACGGACATCGCGGTCCGTGCACCGACGTACACAGCGCCGACGCTGCAGACGATCTGAACCAGCGAGACGAGCAACATGACGCCGCCGAGCCGGGTGATGTAGCCGGTGTCGCCCCGAACCACGCCGTTGTCGATGATGTCGGCGTTGAGGCTCGGGAGATAGAGGGCGGCCATTGTCGCGAGGAACTGGAGCGCGACGATGACGGCGATCTCCCGGCGGTACGGCGCCAAGTACTCACGCAGCAGTCGGATCAGCACGTCATGCCCTCCTTCCACGTCCGGCGCTATGACCGGTCCCGTGACCGGCGCGTCCCGGTCGGATGCCTCGCAGCAGCACGTCGGCAACTTCCACGGAGCTGAGTCTGTCCTCGGGACGGCACCCGGGATGTCGCGAGCCGAGCACCAGCGTGCGGAGGAGCAGGGCTGCCCGTTCCGGTGGCACGGTCAGCTCGTCGCGGTGCGGCTCGAAGACCTCGGTGAGTCTCTGCAGGAGCGCGGCATGGGCCTCGACCACGAAGGCCGGCGGTCCGTGCCGATGCCCTTTGCCGCCGGACTCACGGCGTGCCTCTTGGATGGCCCACACCTTGCGCAGCGACATCATGACGGACATCACCTGCTCCGAGCGTGCGAACATCCGCTCGGCGGTGAGCCGGACCTTGTCGTGCAGGTCGTCGACACCCGCCAACGCGGCCAGCAGGTCGTCCCGTCCGGACGAGGGGTTGAGTGTCTCGGCGGCGGCGGCCATCAGCAATGCGTTCTTGTCGGGGAACACCCCGAAGATCGTCCCCTCGGCGATCCCTGCCGCGTCGGCGATCTGGCGGGTGCTGATCGCGTCGCCGTGCTCGATGAGCAGCGGGATGACGGCGTCGATGATGGCCCGTCGACGGTCGTCCGGACTCATCGGTGCTGCCCGCCTGCTTCGTCCGGCCATCGCCCCAGGATAGATGAGTGAGCGCTCACTCATCAGTCGGTCGGCAGTGGTCAGGGCGCAAGCCGTTCCACGACCCACCCCTGGCCGGAACCGGGGACCGAGCCTCTCGAGATGCGCCGATAGCGCAGCCGGTCGTGCATCCGGCCCCTCCGGCCCTGCCAGAACTCCACGGCCTCCGGTGCCACCCGGAAGCCACCCCATTCCGGCGGCAACGGCACGTCGCCGCCTTCCGCGAACCGTGTGGAGGCGGCGTCGTACCTCGTGTCGAGCTCGGCGCGCGAACCGACCACCCGCGACTGCGGTGAAGCCCAGGCTCCGACCTGTGAGTCGCGTGGCCGGGTCCCGAAGTAGCGGGCGTTCTCGTCCTTGGTCAGCGCGGTGGCTCGTCCGTCGACCCGCACCTGGCGCTCGAGGTCGTGCCACGGGAACAGGAGGGCGCAGGCCGGGTTCGAGACGAGCTCAGTGCCCTTGCGCGATGCGTAGTTGGTGAAGAACACGAACCCCCGGTCGTCGAGGCCCTTGAGCAGCACGAGCCGTGCCGACGGCGTACCGTCCGGGGACGCGGTCGCCACGACCATCGCGTTCGGCTCGTGCAGTCCGGCAGTGGTCGCATCGTCGAGCCAGCGCCGGAACATCGTCACCGGATCGAGCGCCAGACCGTCCTCGTCGAGACCTCCGGCGGCGTACTCGCGGCGCAGGTCTGCCAGCTCTGGCAGGTCATGGTCACTCACTCCTCAAATCTAGTCCGACCTTTCGAGCCCATCCCTGCGGCCCGAAGGTGACGACCGGCATCACCTGGGGGCAGAATGACGGGGTTTGGCATCAACCGAGCTTCGATCGGTGGGACCGACAGCACCGGCAGCACTCATGGCACCGAGAAGGGAGACGCTCATGACGGAGGTCCAGCACGGTCTGGAGGGCGTGATCGCATTCGAGACGGAGATCGCCGAGCCCGACAAGGAGGGTTCCGCGCTGCGCTACCGCGGCGTCGACATCGAGGAGCTGGTCGGACGCGTCCCCTTCGAGAAGGTGTGGGGACTGCTGGTCGACGGCTCCTACGATCCCGGGCTGCCCCCCGCTGAGCCGCTCCCGATCCCGGTGCACTCCGGCGACATCCGGGTCGACGTGCAGAGCGCGATCGCCATGCTGGCGCCGATGTGGGGCATGCAGGTCACCTACGACATCGAGGAGGCACAGGTCCGAGAGGACCTCGGCCGTGCGGCTGTGATGGTGCTGTCGTACGTCGCCCAGGCCGCCCGTGGCGTCGGCCAGCCGATGATCCCGCAGACCGAGGTCGACAAGGCCCACACCCTGGCCGAGCGGTTCATGATCCGCTGGAAGGGCGAGCCGGATCCCAAGCACATCAAGGCCGTCGACGCCTACTGGGCCTCGGCCGCCGAGCACGGCATGAACGCGTCCACGTTCACCGCCAGGGTCGTCACCTCCACCGGCGCGGATGTCGGCGCCGCCCTCTCCGCAGCCGTCGGCGCGATGAGCGGACCCCTGCACGGTGGTGCTCCGTCACGAGTGCTCGGCATGATCAACGAGGTGGAGAGGCGCGGCGACGCCCGCGGCTACGTGAAGGAGCTGCTGGACAACAAGGAACGGTTGATGGGCTTCGGGCACCGGGTCTACCGGGCCGAGGACCCGCGTGCCCGCGTGCTGCGCCGCACCGCCCAGGAGCTGACGGCGCCGCGCTACGAAGTGGCGGAGGCACTCGAGAAGGCCGCCCTGGCTGAGCTGAAGGAGCGCCGGCCGGACCGTGTCCTGGAGACCAACGTGGAGTTCTGGGCCGCGATCGTCCTGGACTTCGCCGAGGTGCCGCCGCACATGTTCACCTCGATGTTCACCTGTGCGCGGACGGCCGGCTGGTCGGCCCACATCCTCGAGCAGAAGCGCACAGGTCGGCTGATCCGGCCGTCCGCGATCTACACCGGTCCGCCCGAACGCAAGGCCGACGAGGTCCCCGGTTGGGACCAGGCGTGGGGTTCCGCCACCTGACCCGCCTGCCCTGCCGAGTCGGCGCCTCTGCACGCCCGCATCCGGCCGAGTCGGCGCCTCTGCACGCCCGCATCCGGCCGAGTGGGCGCCTCTGCCCGCTCGGGGTCAACGCCTGGTTGGCCTGAGAGCGAGTCCAGGTCAAGACTGAGCGAGCGGCCCTGTAGCAGCTCAGCCCTGGTGACGGACTCGCCGACATCACCCGGGGCAGGTCGTGGCCGCGGACTGGCCCCAGATAGGTGGATCCCGCCGGCACGCCCGTGGCTTGCGCCGCGGTTGCTGATCATCGCGTTGGCGACCTTGGTGTTGTTCTGCTCACTCCACGCTCGAGCTTCCGGACCCATCCGTGCGACGAGCGCTGCCTCGTGCTCAGTCAGTCCTGAGCGGTCTCGGCGTACTGGGCGAGGATCAGCGCCCAGTCGCCGAACTTGTCGCGGTAGGCCGCGTTGCCCTCGTGCCAGCCTCCGTGTTGCAGGCGCACCTCGCAGCCGTTCCCGGTCGGAGTGAAGGTCACGGTCAGCGAGCTGGGGTGCTCAGGGTCCTGCGCCAGAGTCCAGGTCTGGGCGTACATCTCGTCCGGTCGCCACGAGGTGACCTCGCCGAAGTCGTGCTCGGCCGCGTCCACCATCCGAATGAACACCCGGCCACCGATCACCGGCTCGATCACGACGGTGTCCAGCGTGTCGGGATCGGGGCTGTACGACGGCGGCCACCACTCGCCGATCCGCCCGGTGAAGACGTCGAACGCTGTCGCCGACGTACACGTCACGGTCACCGTCTCGGTGATGGGCTCCATGCTCCGGAGTCTGCCACGCCGCAGAGTCGGCGCGTCCACACGCTCGGGATCGCCCAAGAACCGCGGGATCGGATGCAACCTGCGCCGTAGCCGTCATCCTCTCGGGCGGCGTCGCGTTGGCGTGCGGCAGACCGTGCTCGCTTCAGCTGCTCTGGAGGATCTCTCGCATCAGCTGCGCGGTCGCCGACGGCGTCTTGCCGACCTTGACCCCGACAGCCTCGAGAGCCTCCTGCTTGGCCTGTGCGGTGCCTGACGAGCCGGACACGATCGCACCCGCATGGCCCATCGTCTTGCCTTCCGGCGCGGTGAAGCCGGCGACGTACCCCACGACGGGCTTGGTCACGTTGTCCTTGATGTAGTCGGCCGCACGCTCTTCGGCGTCGCCACCGATCTCACCGATCATCACGATCGCGTCGGTGTCCGGGTCCTCCTCGAACGCTTTCAGGCAGTCGATGTGGGTGGTGCCGACGATCGGGTCGCCGCCGATGCCGACCGCGGAGGAGAAGCCGAAGTCATTCAGCTCGTACATCATCTGATAGGTGAGCGTGCCCGACTTCGACACGAGGCCGACCCGGCCCGCCTTGGTGATGTTGGCGGGGATGATGCCGGCGTTGGACTTGCCGGGGCTGATCAGACCGGGACAGTTCGGGCCGATGATCCGCGTCGTGCCCCTGGCCTGGGCATAGGTGAAGAAGTCGGCCGTGTCGTGCACCGGGACACCCTCGGTGATGACGACCACCAGCGGCATTGCTGCATCGACCGCTTCGACGACCGCGCTCTTGGTGCCGGCCGGCGGCACGAAGACGACCGACACGTCGGCGCCGGTGTCCTTCACCGCCTCCTCGACCGACCCGAAGACCGGCACGGACGTCCCGTCGAAGTCGATGCTCTGACCGGCCTTCTTCGGGTTGACCCCACCGACCACCTGGGTGCCGGAGGCGATCATCCGACGCGTGTGCTTCTGCCCTTCGGAGCCGGTCATGCCCTGGACGATGACCTTGGAGTTCTCATTCAGGAAGATAGACATTGATCTTCAGCCCCTCACTTGCTCGCCAGCTCGGCAGCGCGGTCGGCTGCACCGTCCATCGTCTCCGCCAGCGTGACCAGCGGGTGGTCGGCCTCCTCGAGGATCAGTCGGCCCTCCTCGACGTTGTTGCCGTCGAGGCGTACGACGATCGGCTTGTTCGCCTCGTCGCCCAAAATCTCCAGCGCGTGCACGATTCCATTGGCGACGGCGTCACACGCGGTGATGCCACCGAACACGTTGACGAAGACGCTCTTGACCTGGCTGTCGTGCAGGATCACGTCGAGGCCGGCGGCCATCACCTCAGCCGAGGCGCCTCCGCCGATGTCGAGGAAGTTCCCCGGCTTCACACCGTTGTGGGCCCCGCCGGCGTAGGCCACCACGTCGAGCGTGGACATCACCAGGCCGGCACCGTTGCCGATGATGCCGACCTCGCCGTCGAGCTTGACGTAGTTGAGTCCCTTGGCCTTGGCCTTCGCCTCGAGCGGGTCAGCCGCGGCCTTGTCCTCGAACCTTGCGTGGTCCTCGTGCCGGAACCCGGCGTTCTCATCGAGGGTGACCTTGCCGTCGAGAGCCTCGAGATGGCCGTCGCCGAGCCGGACGAGAGGGTTCACCTCGACCAGGGAGGCGTCCTCCTTGATGAAGACGTCCCATAGCTTCTTGATCATGTCCCTGGCCTCGTCGGCGAGGTCCTGGGGGAACCGCGTCGCGGCCACGATCTCCGCCGCCTTCGCGTCGTCGACGCCGGTCTGCGGGTCGATCGACACCTTCGCGACGGCATCGGGGTTGGTGCGCGCGACCTCCTCGATCTCGACACCGCCCTCGATGCTCGCGATGCACAAGTAGTTGCGGTTGGCCCGGTCGACGAGGAAGGAGAAGTAGTACTCCTCCGCGATGTCCGCGGTGGGAGCGAGCAGGACCCGGTTGACCGTGTGGCCCTTGATGTCCATGCCGAGGATCTCCTTGGCGCGGACGACGGCTTCCTGGGGATCGGCCGCGAGCTTGACCCCCCCGGCCTTGCCGCGACCTCCCACCTTCACCTGGGCCTTCACGACGACCTTCCCGCCCAACGCTTCGGCCGCGGCGGCGGCGTCCTCGGCCCTCTCCACGACGGTGCCGAGGGTGACTCGCACACCATGCTTCGCGAAGAGCTCCTTCGCCTGGTGTTCCATCAGATCCACAGGTCTACCCCTTCGTCTGTTCCGGTGCACGGCCGACACTAGCCCTGTCGCCCGGCGTTCCTCCATGTCGGCCCTGGAGACCCCACCACTGAGCCAACAGGTACCCCACGACACCGCGAGGGACACTGGCACCGTGTTCGGCTCCTTGGCTCCCGCTCGTCGCCGCTTCGTCCTCCTCGGTCTCGGCGTGGTCCTCGCGATCCTGGTGCTCGGCTCGGGTGTCATGGTCGTGCGACTGAGCCGGGACGTCAGTCCCGTCCCGCAGGACGTGCCGGGTCCGGTGATCCTCGTTGCGGGGTACGGCGGCTCGGTGCGCTCCCTCGAACCGCTCCAACGGGTGCTGACGTCCGCCGGGCGCGATGTCGTGGTGATGGACGCCGTGGCCGATGGCACCGGTGACATCGCGACGCAGGCCAAGGCACTCGCTGCCACGGCCGAGGATGCGCTCGAACGCTTCGACGCGGCCTCGGTGGATGTGGTGGGCTACTCAGCGGGAGGCGTCGTCGCCCGGTCCTGGGTCCGCGACCACGGTGGTGACGCCATGGCCCGGCGGGTGCTCAGCATCGGCTCTCCCCAGCACGGCACCACGGTCGCGGAGGTGGCAGCCGGGACCTTCGGCGACTGCCCGGTTGCCTGCCGGCAGCTCACGCCTGACAGTGACTTCCTGCGTGCCTTGAACGCCGGTGACGAGACGCCGGACGGTCCGAGATTCATCTCGATCTGGTCCACGTCCGACGACGTCGTGCTACCGGTCGACTCCGCACGGCTGGAAGGCGCCTTGAACTTCACCGTCCAGTCGACCTGCCCGCAGGCCCGCACCGGCCACGGAGCCCTTCCCGGTGACGGGTTCGTGATCGCCTCCCTCGGCACGGTGCTGTCGGCCGGTCCGCCTCGCCCACCCGTCGAGAGCGTCTGCGACTGAGGGTGCTCGCGGACGTCGGCTGACGAACAGCGGGGCCGGTGAGGTCAGGAGGTGAGGTCACGAGGTGATGTCCTTGGTGGCGAAGTTCGCCCATGCCGCGCCGAGGAACACCACGACGTAGGCCCCCTGGAGAAGCACTCCTCGCACCAGGTCTCGCCACAGGATCGGGTCACGGAACAGATCCACGAACGCCAGCCAGTAGCGGGTCGGCAGGTAGGGCTGGAGGGTCGCGGCCGCGTCGAGGGTCAACAGCAGCGTGGAGGCGATGAGGAACGCCAGCGCACCGAGTGCGGCCCCGAGGGGTGAGTCGGTCACCGTCGAGAGCAGCAGCGCCAAGCCCGCGACGCCCAGCATCGACATGGTCACGTAGCCGACCGACATCAGGGTCCGTTCCACGATCTGCATCGGCGTGAGCGTGCTCCCGGAAAGACCCGTGACCAGCCCGGTCGCGTCGCCCTGACCCAGCAGCACCCGCCCGACGACGTACCCGAAGGCAGCCACGATGACGACCGCGAGCAGGACGAAGGCCACGACGCTGACGAGCTTCGCCACGAGCAGGCTGGTGCGGCCGACGGGACGCACCAGCATGTACCTCAAGGTCCCCGACTGGGCCTCCCCCGCGATCGCGTCGCCGGCCACCACAGCGACCGCCACCGGCATGAACAGGGGCAGGACGACGGCCAGCGCCGCCAGCGGGAACAGGGTGCCGTCGCTCAGGACCGCCGACAGGAAGGCCGGGCCCTCACCCGGCTGGGGCCCGATGTCGGTCACCGCGAGCAGCACCGCCACCAGCGTCGGGAGTGCGTTGAGCATCGCGATGACGATCCAGGTGCGTGGCCGCCGCAGCATCTTCACCAGCTCGACCCCGATCACCGCCTCGCTCCGTCCCGCGTCGAGGCGCCCGTCGCCTCCAGGATCACCTGCTCGAGCCCACGACGTTCCGGTCCGAGCTCGCGCACCCGGACCCCGCCGGCGACCAGCTCGGCGTTGAGCCCTGCCGGGTCCTGGGCACTCATCACCAGTCGCTCCCCGTCCCGGTCCTCGACCTGGCCGTTCCGGAGCTCGATGACCAGGTCGGCATCCGGGGTGACGAGGACGACGCGCCCGGTCACCGCACGCAGGACCGACAGCTCTTCCTGCAGCACGAGCCGCCCTCGGTCGAGGACACCGACCCGGGTGCAGGTCTGCTCGACCTCGGCCAGCAGGTGGCTGGAGAGGAAGATCGTCGTACCCCCGCCGTGAAGTCGCAGGAGGAGCTCGCGCATCTCCCGGATGCCCTGGGGGTCGAGCCCGTTCGTCGGTTCGTCGAGCACTAGAAGGCGTGGTGCGCGCAGAAGTGCGGCCGCCAGACCCAGCCGTTGGCGCATGCCCATCGAGTAGGTCCGCACCGAACGGTCCGCTGCCTCGGAGAGCCCGACCTCCTCGAGCACGTCCGCAACCCGGTCACGGCGACGTCGCGACGGGCCGACCTGGACGCCCATCGCGTCGAAGAGGCCCAGGTTGACCCGTCCTGAGAGATGGGAGTACGCCGCCGGGCCCTCCACAAGCGCTCCCACCTGAGGAAGCACCATCCGAGCCGCGTGGGGCATCGGCTCGCCCAACACCCGGGCCTCCCCCGAGGTCGCGAGCACCAGACCGAGCAGGATCCGCACCGTCGTGGTCTTTCCCGAGCCGTTGGCGCCCAGGAAGCCGTAGATGTCTCCTTCGCGGACGTCGAGGTCGACACCGTTGACAGCCAACACCGGACCGAACTGCTTGGTCAGCCCTCTGGTGCTGATCACCGGGTCTCGACGCCCGCGGCCGGAACGAGCTGGCCGGCGGCGGCGCGGAGGCCGTTGTGCGTCACGGTCCCCGCCAGGAGCCACGAGGTCCCGGCGGCGTCGCGAGTCGTGAGAAGCAGCCCCAGCGGCGCAGCGGAGACCAGGATGCCCTCGTTGACCCGCACGGCACCGGGCCGTTCCTCCAGCTGCTCGCAGAGGTCCTCGGCCGTGCGGGAGTCCAACGGGATCGCCAGCAGGACCGTGGGACCGCGGCCGAAGACTCCGACCGGCGAGGTGGTCGCTCCTCGGGCCGGTAGCCCAGCGAGCTGGGTCGGAGGTGTCGCGTCGGAGAAGCGGTCGACCGCCGCAGCGAGGTCCACGTCGGCGTCGAAGCGCAGATTCGCGTCCGGCGGAGGCGTGAAGGCCAGGTCCGTGTCATCGGGCGCGTCGATCTCGAGATCCTCGAACGTGCTGGACAGCGCCGGCGTGGTCGTGCCTTTGGCGAAGATCTCGACCGTCAGTGGCAGACCGGACCCCCCGTCGACGTACACGTCCACCCGGCCGACTGAGCTGCGGGGGGTGTTCGGGACCAGTCTCAGCCCGAGTGCGTCGTGTCCTGCGACACGGCGCGACGGCAGCCGGGTCAGCTCGTCCGGCCGGGCCTGCGCCAGTGCCCACCGGGCGAGCTCGGGCGGCAGCAGGTCCCGGGTGTCGGGAAGTCGCACCGTTGCGTCCGGGATCAGGGTCGCGTTCTTGGACTCATAGACCCAGCGCACCATGCGGTCGCCGTCATGGACCAGGTCGGTCTCACCCGTGGGACGAAGGGTGGCGACCCGCCATACCGCCGGGTCCTGCCACCACACCCTGACCCGGTTGGTCGTCCCGAGCAACTTGGCGAGCCCGGACAGCTGCTCGGCATCGGGAAAGGCGACGGTGCCTCTGGTCCGGACGAGTCCGGTGTAGGACAACGACCGGGCTTCGACGATGCGCTGGAGGAGAGCGCCGGCGGGGACGTCCGACGACGGCACCGGCCGCGCACGCACCAGCATCGGCGTCGCCACGAGGAGCAGCGAACCGATGAGCACACACCACCAGCGCAGGGCAGCCGTCATGGAGCCACCGTACGTCGCTGGCACCTCAGGCTTCGACGGTGGAACCGTCCTGGACGTTCTCGCGCACCCAGTCGACGATCGAGGTGGTCGTCGCTCCGGGAGTGAACACCTCGGCCACCCCGATCTCGCGAAGCAGCGGGATATCGTCCTGCGGGATGATGCCGCCACCGATCACCACGATGTCGCGGGCGTCGCGAGCGTCGAGCAGCTGGATCAGCTTCTTGAAGATGGTCATGTGTGCCCCGGAGAGCACCGACAACCCGATGACGTCGGCGTCCTCCTGGAGAGCGGTCTCGACGATCTGCTCGGGAGTCTGATGCAACCCCGTGTAGATCACCTCGTGCCCGGCGTCGCGCAGCGCGCGGGCGATCACCTTGGCACCGCGGTCGTGCCCGTCGAGCCCGGGCTTGGCCACCACGATCCGGATCCGAGCCACCATGAACACCCACCGCCCTTCTCGCCAATGCCTCATCGCAGCCTAGCCGAGACACTCGCACCGGTAAGGATTGACGCTTCACCCGGGAAAGACTGGCGACACTCGGGCTCTTGTGCTGGATGTGTGGGTCAGTTCGTCCGGGCAAGTGTCAGGCAGGGCGGGTCGGTGGCCTTCGATGCTGAGCATGAGGAGGGCGATGAGGGCGTCGGGGTCTGTTAACCCGAAGGCCATCGGGGGTGCGGACCCTGATCTTGGTGTTGACGGGTTGGGTGCGTCCGTTGGAGTCCGTGCTCGAGGACGATCAGGATCGCCGCGTCGTTGTCCGGCAACGGTGCGGGCGAGCTCGACGAATGCTGGGATGCGGCAGTGGCTGGCTGATGCAGGGGACCCCAGGCGGACCCTAGGCGGACAGAGGGTGGAGGTTCGGTTACTGTTTGCCTTTGTGTGTCCCCGACTCCGAAGGACTTCCACCGCGTGACATCTCACCGAGCGCAGAGGTCTGTGCACTCTCGCCGGACCACGAGTGACGGCTCGCGCAACGTCGATTCGGGTGCGTCCACCGGGGGCAGACGCAAGGCGGTCCGCGTCGGCGTACGCCACACAGGTGGCCGCAAGAAGCTCTTCCCGGGGCTGCCTTCGGTCCCATCGCTGGTGGGTGCCGCTGCCCTCGCTCTTGCCGCCGTGGGTGCGACGATCAGTCAGCCGGAGGTCGCCCCGGTCGTGCCGGCGGCGACTGACTTCCCCAAGTTCGCCCACCAGGCGAGTGTGCTCAACGCGGCCACGTCGATGGGTTCCGGCAGCGCCCTGACCGGTCGGGCCCGCGCCGTGAGCCGCGACTCGCAACGCGAGGCCGTGCAGGACGCGGCTGACGCCGAGCTCCAGGCACAGGCGGAGTCGCAGGCCAAGGAACGGAACGCCGCACTCCGCGCACTCGCGGTGAGCGCCGAGCAGTACGCCGACCAGATCGCGCAGAGCCTGTGGCAGCTCCCGCTCCCTGCAGGCAGCTACCGCCTCAGCTCCCGTTTCGGTGAGTGCTCCTACCTCTGGGCCAACTGCCACACCGGCCTGGACTTCGCCGCCCCGTCCGGCAGCCAGATCTACAACGTTGCCTACGGTGTGGTCACCGAGGTCGGCTATGCGGGTTCCTACGGCAACCGCACGATCGTCACTCTCCCAGACGGCACGGAGATGTGGTACTGCCACCAGACCAGCTTCGCGGCCTCGGTCGGTGAGACGGTCGTCGCCGGCGATCACATCGGGTACGTCGGCTCGACGGGTAACTCGACCGGGCCACATCTGCACCTCGAGGTTCACCCGGGAGCAGGCGACGCGGTCGACCCGATGGGCGCCGCACTGGTCCGCGGCCTGCAGTTCTGAGCCGCTAGAGCTTCTCCACCGGGGCGTACCTCAGCAGCAGGCGCTTGACCCCCTGGGACCCGAAGTCGATCGACGCCACCGCCTTGTCGCCGACCCCCTCGACGGTGACGACGCCGCCCATTCCGAACGAGTCGTGCAGCACCCGGTCCCCCGGCGACAGCGACGGCACGTCCCGAGTGCGCGCCTTGGCATCCGCGTCGGCACGGACCGCCGCGGTGCCGAACCGGCGGGTCGCGGCGGGACCGCTCCGGGTGGGGAACGAGGTCTGCACCGGGCGGTTCCAGGAGGTCTGTGCCGCCTCGGTGCGCCGCCAGTCGACGAGGTCGACCGGAAGCTCGTCGAGGAACCGGGACGCAGGGTTGTGCGACGGAGCACCCCAGGCCGAGCGGACGACCGCCCGCGAGACGTAGAGACGCCGCTGCGCACGGGTCAGTCCGACGTAGGCCAGCCGGCGTTCCTCTTCGAGCTCGGGCAGGTCGCCGAGCGAGCGCATGTGCGGGAAGACGCCGTCCTCGAGCCCGGTCAGGAACACGACGGGGAACTCCAGCCCCTTGGCGGTGTGCAGCGTCATCAGCGTGACCACCCCCCCGTCGGCACCGTCCTCCCCGTCCTGGTCCGGGATCTGGTCGGAGTCGGCGACCAGCGCCACCCGCTCCAGGAAGTCGCCGAGGCCGGGCGTCACCGGGTCGAGGTCGGCGGGATCTGCGGAAGGCGCCAGGACCGGCTCGTCCGCAAACTCTCGTGCGACGGCCACCAGCTCGGCCAGGTTCTCCACGCGGGTCTCGTCCTGGGGATCCTCGCTCGCCTCGAGCTCGGCGAGGTAGCCACTGCGGGTGAGCGCCTGCTCGAGGATGACGTCGGCCCGCTCGTCGGCGTCCACCATCGACTGAAGCTCCTCGACCATCTCCACGAACCCGCGGATACAGGTCAGGCTGCGGGTGGCGATGCCAGGCGCCTCCTCGGCCCGGCGCAGGGCCTCCCAGAAGGTCAGCCGCTCGCGCTGCGCCAGGGCTTCGACGCAGGCCTCCGCGCGCTCACCGATCCCGCGCCTGGGGGTGTTCAGGATCCGCCGGAGAGAGATCTCGTCGGCGGGGTTGGCGAGCATGCGCAGGTAGGCGAGCGCGTCACGGACCTCCCGGCGTTCATAGAAGCGCACCCCGCCGACCACCTTGTAGGGCATGCCGACGCGGATGAACACCTCCTCGAAGACACGTGACTGCGCGTTGGTCCGGTAGAAGACGGCCACGTCGCTGGGCTTGGCGTCGCCCGCATCGGTGAGCCTGTCGATCTCCTCCGAGGCGAAGCGGGCCTCGTCGTGCTCGTCATCGGCGACGTAGCCGACGATGCGGTCCCCGTCGCCGGCGTCGGACCAGAGGTTCTTCGCCTTGCGGCCCTGGTTGCGGCTGATCACCGAGTTGGCCGCCGTCAGGATCGTCTGGGTGGAGCGGTAGTTCTGCTCCAACAGGATGGTCCGGGAGGCGGGGAAGTCGGCTTCGAACTGCAGGATGTTGCGGATGTTCGCGCCCCGGAAGGCGTAGATCGACTGGTCGGCGTCCCCCACCACCATCAGCTCCGACGGCTCGATGCCGTCACCGTCCGGCACATCGGGGTCAAGGCTGGGGCGTCCCACGTCATGCGCGCAGAGCTCGCGGACCAAGGCGTACTGCGCATGGTTGGTGTCCTGGTACTCGTCGACGAGCACGTGCCGGAACCGTCTGCGGTAGTTCTCGCGCACGTCGGGGAACGCCTGGAGCAGGTGCACCGTCGTCATGATCAGGTCGTCGAAGTCCAGCGCGTTGGCATCGCGCAGACGCTGCTGGTAGATGCCGTAGGCCTCGGCGTAGGTCTCCTCGAGGTGGTTCTTCGCGTCCTTCGCTGCGTCCTCGTGGTCGATGAGCTCGTTCTTCTGGTTCGAGACCCAGTTGAGGATCGCCCGGGGCTGGTAGCGCTTCGGGTCGAGGTCGAGGTCGCGCGCCACCAAGCTCATCAGCCGTTTGGAGTCTGCGGCATCGTAGATGGAGAACGACGACTTGTAGCCGAACCTGTCGATCTCCTTGCGGAGGATGCGGACGCAAGCGGCGTGGAAGGTCGAGACCCACATGATCCGGGCTCGCCGGCCGATGAGCTCCTCCACCCGGTCACGCATCTCGGCGGCGGCCTTGTTGGTGAAGGTGATCGCCAGGATCGACCCCGGGTGCGCCTTGCGCTCGGAGATCAGCCAGGCGATCCGTCTGGTCAGCACCCGGGTCTTGCCTGACCCGGCGCCTGCGACGACCAGGAGAGGCGGACCCGCATGCATGACCGCCTCGCGTTGCGGCTCGTTGAGCCCATCGAGGGGGACATCGGGTGTGAGGGTACGGCGGCGCGCCGCCGCCGCGACCTCGAGCTCGGAGTCGGCAGCGGGGGGAGCCGGTGCTGGGGGGATCGGGAACGACGCGCTCATGTCCTGCTCAGCCTACGTCTCGGGACGGACACCCGCCGTGACGCGCAGCCGCCCGCCCCGTACCCGCGGTTCACGGGTACATCCCCGGCACCACACGCCGGAGAACTACCCTCTTGCGGCGGCACCTGCAACCTCAGGACCCCGGATCCCGTTGCGCATGCGGGTCGCCATGAGGGGGCCGGCGCGCCGGCGGCTCACTCGGCCAGGGGATCGGGGCGGCGCCAAGCTCGCTCGAACGGCAGCCGCCAGGCGTGCGGTGCGATGATCTGGTGGATCGCGTTGGGACCCCACGTCCCCGGCTGGTAGATCCGGACCGGCGGTGGGTTGGCGAGCAGTGGGCGGGAGAGCTCCCACAGGGACTCGATGCCCTCGGCCTTGGTGAACAGGGTGTGGTCCCCGCGCATCGCGTCGTGGATCAGCCGCTCGTAGGCCTCGAGCCCCGCACCGGCGTACGACGACTCGTGCAACGCGAACTGCATGCTGAGCTTGTCCAGCTTGAAGCCTGGTCCGGGTCTCTTGCCGTAGAAGGACAACGACATCCTCGACGAGTCGGCGAGGTCGAAGGTCAGGTGGTCGGGACCCAGCGCGCCCACGCCCGAACCCGGAGGGAACATCGTCCGGGGAGGTTCCTTGAAGGCGATCGAGATGATCCGCGCGCTCTCGGCCAGCTTCTTTCCGGTGCGCAGGAAGAACGGCACCCCGGCCCAGCGCCAGTTGTCGATCTCCGCCCGCAGCGCCACGAACGTCTCGGTGTCGGAGTCGACGGAGACATCATCGCGTTCCCGGTAGCCGCCGAACTGCCCGCGGATGACGTGGCGAGGTTCGATCGGACGCATGGACCTGAAGACCTTGTTCTTCTCCTCACCGATCGGGCCCGGCTCCAGAGAGGTCGGTGACTCCATCGCCATGAACGCCAGCACCTGGAAAAGGTGGGTCACGACCATGTCCTTGTACGCGCCGGTCGCCTCGTAGAACGACTCGCGGCCCTCGAGGCCGAGCGTCTCCGGCACGTCGATCTGCACGTGGTCGATGTGGTTGCGGTTCCAGATCGGCTCGAAGAGACCGTTGGCGAAGCGGAACGCCAGGATGTTCTGCGCCGCCTCCTTGCCGAGGAAATGGTCGATCCGGAAGATCTGCTCTTCGGCGAAAACCTGGTGCAGCTCGTGGTTGAGCTTGCGAGCGGACTCGAGGTCGGTGCCGAAAGGCTTCTCCATGATGATCCGGGCCCGCTCGACGAGGCCGGCCTCCTGCAGCGAGAGCACTGCCGGCAGCGCTGCGCTGGGAGGCACGCTCAGGTAGTGCAGATAGCACACCGGTCCGCCGCTGGTTTCGGCCGACAGCGTGTGCTCGGCTTCGGCTACTGCGTCGGCGAGCGCCTGCGGCCCCTTGCCGCTCGGCACGTAGGTGAGCCGGGACGCGAACTCACGCCAGGCTGCGTCGTCCACCTTGCGGTTGCTGTCGACCTGGCAGGCCTGGCGGGCCATCTCGACGAACTCGTCAGGCGTCAGGTCGTCGAGCGACGTGCCGACGATCCTGGTGTCTGCCGCCAGCCCGGCCCGGAACAGGTGCAACAGGCCTGGCAGCAGCTTGCGTCTGGCCAGGTCACCGGTCGCACCGATGAGCACGATGACGTGCGGATCGGCGATTTCGTCAGTGGATAAGGCGGGCATGACTGTGACGTTACGCCGCTCGGTCGCCGCTCCATAGACTCGAGGCGACCACGTGTGCCGGCGAGCTCGACGAGGAGACCCGAATGAGGCTGGAGCTGTCGGCGGCGGACGCCACGTTCCGCGAGGAGATGCGCGCCTTCTTCACCACGGAGGTCCCGCAGGTGATTCGGGACACTGTGGCCGCCGGCCGTGAGCTCAGCAAGGAGCAGATCGTCGCGAGTCAGCAGACGCTGAACGCCGCAGGTCTGGCCGTCCCCGGGTGGCCGGTCGAGTGGGGCGGCCGCGGCTGGACCTCACTCCAGCGCCACATCTGGCACGAGGAGATGCAGCGCGCCTGCGTCCCGCTCCCGCTGGCCTTCAATGTCTCCATGGTCGGGCCGGTGATCGCCACCTTCGGCAGCGAGGAGCAGAAGCAGCGGTTCCTTCCGCCGACGGCCAACCTCGACATCTGGTGGTCCCAGGGCTTCTCCGAGCCCGATGCCGGCTCCGATCTCGCGTCGCTGCGGACGACCGCGGTGCGAGACCCCTCGACCGGCTCAGGACAGGCGGCTGACTTCGTGGTCAACGGCCAGAAGACGTGGACGACCCTGGGCCAGCACGGTGACTGGATCTTCAACCTCGTGCGCACCGATGCCGATGCTCCCAGGCGACAGCGTGGCATCTCGTTCCTGCTGATCGACATGAGGAGCCCGGGGGTCACCGTCCGGCCGATCGAGCTCATCGACGGCGGTCACGAGGTCAACGAGGTCTTCTTCGAGAACGTCCACGTGCCGGCGGAGAACCTGGTCGGCGAGGAGAACAAGGGCTGGGACTACGCCAAGTTCCTGCTCGGCAACGAGCGGGTCGGAGTCGCGCCGGTGGGCTCCACCAAGCGCGTCCTGTGCACCGCCAAGGAGCACGCTCGCACGGCGGGCCCGGGCGGATCGTCGCTGCTGGAGGACCCGTTGGTCGCAGCCCGGATCGCCGAGCTCGAGAACGGGCTCCTTGCCCTCGAGCTCACCGCCCTGCGGGTGGTGGCGAACTCGGCGGACGGCAAGGCACACCCGGCTTCGTCGGTGCTCAAGCTCAGGGGGACCGAGCTCCAGCAGGCTGTCAGCGAGCTCGTCGTCGACCTCGGCGGCCCGGCATCACTGGCCTCGGGCGCCGGTGAGGGCTCCGACCTCGCGGAGTGGTCGCGGCGCTCGACGCCGGCGTACCTGAACCTACGCAAGGCCTCGATCTACGGCGGGTCCAACGAGATCCAGCGCCTGATCATCGCCGGCACCATCCTGGGCCTCTGACCGGCCCGGCGAGAGTCTCCGAGAGGATTCGACGTGGACTTCAGCTTCAGCGCCGAGCAGCGGGCCCTGCGCGACGCCGTGCGCGGGCTGTTGGGCAGGGCCTACGGCGACTTCGAGCAGCGCCGCACGAGGGTCGCGGCCGATCCCGGATACGACGAGTCGCTGTGGCAGCGGCTCGCGGAGATGGGAGTCCTGGGGCTGCCGTTCTCGGAAGAGGACGGCGGCATGGGCGCCGGTCCGGTCGAGACCTCCTTGGTGTGCGAGGAGATCGGTCGAGTGCTCGCGCCCGAGCCGTTCCTGACCTCTGTGGTGCTGGCCGGCGGCCTGGTCGCCGCGGTCGGTGACGACGCACAACGTGTCCGAGTCCTGTCGGCGTTGGCCGAAGGAACGCTGGTGCCGGCCTTCGCCCACCTCGAGCCGGGCAGCCGGTGGGAGGCGACCGCCTCCGGCGTCACCGCGGCCGAGTCCGGTGGCGCGTGGCGACTGACCGGCGTGAAGGAACCGGTGCCGCACGGCGCCCGGGCCGACGTACTGGTGGTCAGTGCGCTCCTGGCCGGCGGCGACACCGGGCTGTTCCTGGTCGAGGGCTCTGCCGCCGACCTGACCCGCGACGGCTATCCCACCCACGACGGTGGTCGGGCCGCCCGCGTTTCCTTCGACGGTACGGCGACGACGCCGCTCGGCGAGGCCGGCGCGGACGCCACGGTGGCGATCTCCCGGGCGCTCGACGAGACCCGGGTGGCGGCCTGCCACCAGGCCCTCGGCGCGATGTCCTTCGCCCTGAACGCCACCACCGACTACCTCAAGAGCCGCAAGCAGTTCGGCGTCACGCTCAACACGTTCCAGTCTTTGACGTTCCGCGCCGCTGACATGTACGTCTCGCTCGAGCTGTCCCGAAGCATCGCGCTGTGGGCGACCCTGGTGCTGCTGGACGGCACCGACGAGCAGGTGGCCGATGCCGCCGACCGGGCGTCGCTGCAGGTGAGCCGGGCCGGGCGGCACATCGGTCAAGAGGCGATCCAGCTGCACGGCGGCATCGGGATGACCGCGGAGTACTCCGTCGGCCACTACACAAGCCATCTCACAGCGCTCGACCATCTGTTCGGCGACGGCCGGCACCACCTGGGCCGGTTGGCCGCCACCGTCGGCGACCACGACGAGGTCGACCCCCTCCCCTGACCGGTCCGGTCCTCGGCGCGCCGAGCATGGGCACTCTCTGCCGGTTCCGTCCACCCGGACGGTTCCGGCCGTCGCACCGGATCCCGACCTCACCGCGAAACGGTCAGAGCAGGCGGCGGTCGTTCGCCCAACGGGTCAGCTCGTGCCGTGAGGAGAGCTGCAGCTTGCGCAGCACGCTCGACACATGGGTCTCGACGGTCTTCACGGAGATGAACAGCTCGCTGGCCACCTCCTTGTAGGCATAGCCACGCGCGATCAGCCGCATCACCTCGCGCTCGCGCTCACTGAGCCGGTCGAGGTCCTCGTCGACCTGCGCCACCTCGATCGATCCGGCGAAGGCGTCGAGCACGAAGCCGGCCAGCCGCGGGGAGAACACAGCGTCGCCCTCCGAGATGCGGCCGATCGCGTCCACCAGCTCGGGGCCGGTGATCGTCTTGGTGACGTAACCTCTTGCCCCGGCGCGGATCGTGCCGATGACGTCCTCGGCGGCGTCAGACACGCTGAGTGCCAAGAAGCGCGTCTCCGGGACGCGGGTGGACACCCTCCGCATCACCTCGCCGCCGCCGCCGCCCGGCAGGTGCACGTCGAGCAGGACCACCTCGGGCTCGAGGCGGAGCACCGCGGCCACGGCCTCGTCCACGTCTGCGGCCTCCCCCAGCACGTCGACGCGACCGGAGATCTCCGCCTTGACGCCGGTGCGGAACATGACGTGGTCGTCGACGATCACGACGCTCACGCGTCCGCGGGTTCTCGACGTGGTGGGTTGGTGCGCCATCAGGCCCTCTCGTCCTCGTGAGCAGATCCTGCCGGTGCAGCAGATCCTGGCGCTGCGGGTCCTGCCGGTGCTGCGAGTCCTGCCGCCGTTGACGAGGAAGAGGCCGCACCGTCGAGCGTCAGCGCCAGCTTCACCTCGGTGCCCTCGCCCGGTGCCGTCCGGATCACAGCCTGCCCACCGTGTCGCCGCATCCGGTCCTCGATGCTGTTGCGGACACCGAGCCGGTCGGCGGGCACCTGGGTCAGGTCGAAGCCGCGGCCACGGTCCCGGACGAACACCTCACAGCGACGCCCGTCCGACTCGGCGTAGACGTCCACCTGATCAGCTGTGGAGTGTCGTGCTGCGTTGACCATGGCCTCCCGCGCCGCCAGCACGAGCGGACGCAGTCGGTCCGACGCCGCGGTGTCGCCGACCGTCACCACTTCGATCGGCACCCCGAAACCGTCCTCCACCTCGGCAGCAGCGGCCCTCAGTGCCCCGGCCAAGGTGGTGGGATCCTCCCGCTGGTCGCCGTAGAGCCAACCCCGCAGGTCACGTTCTTGTGCGCGTGCGAGCGTGGCGACGGTCCGGCCGTCGTCGGCATGCTTCTGGATCAGGGCCAGCGTCTGGAGCACCGAGTCGTGCAGGTGGGCCGCCATGTCGGCCCTTTCCTCCGTGCGGACCCGGGCGGCACGCTCCTCGGACAGGTCTCCGGCGAGCCGGACCAGCCACGGGCCGGCGGTGAGGCCTAGACCGGCCACGCCGAGCGCGCCGGCGACCAGCACGTCGCGAGCCACCCCGGCCTGGCCGGTCTGTACCGCGAAGAGGACGAGCGCCCCGAGCAGGAAGGCGATGCCGATGACGAGCCGGGCGTATGCCGCTGCGCCGCCGTTGCCGACGACCGCCCGCGTGAGGTTGATCCGCCCGCTGTTGTCCAACCATCGCTCGCGTTGGGCTTCGTCGGCCTGTCGCCAGAGCACGGCCACGCCGATCACGCCGAGCAGCACCGGCCAGAACAAGAAGGAGCCACCGGCCCAGCCGTTGGCCAGCACCGCGATGCCGAGCATCACCGCAGCCATCGCGACGAGGGGTCCGATGTCTTCGAGCCTGGTGGTTCGACCGGGTCGCCTGCCCTGTCTGCTCGCGGCCTCGAGCCCGGGTGCTCGCTCCTCCAGATGCTTGTCGGCAGGAAGCAGGAGCCACAGGCCTGCGTAGAGCACCACCCCGAAGCCGGCGAACACGGTGGAGATGAGGAAAGCCCCACGGACGACCATCACCGACAACCCCAAGTGCCGCGCGAGACCCGACGCCACCCCGCCGAGGACACGATCGTCGACCGAACGGACCGCCTTGGGGGGACCGGGGGACCCCCCGGGGCCGGAGCGAGCCCCCGCGCCGGGATCCGCGCGAGGGTCCGCGCCGGGATCCGCGCGGGGGTCGGTGGTAGTCATCGTCCTCCTATCGTCACACGCGCAGCACAGCTCGACCATGCGTCGTGACCCTGGCCCCACCCTGGCCGCTGACCGCCCGATCTCGGCAGGAATCAGGGTTCTTCCCGATGGCGCCGGCGCCCAGGAGCCACCAGGATCGAGTCATGACCGAGACCCAGACACCCCCAGACGGACCGACCGCCTCGGGGCAGCCCTCCGAGCAGGGACCACCACCGACCGGCGTCGCCACCGACAAACTCCGCGACTACGAGCAGCTGCGACGCTCCCTGACCGACCGGAAGATCGCCGGCGTCGCCGGAGGACTTGGCCGGCACCTCAACATCGACCCGACGGTGCTGCGCGTCCTGCTCGTGGTGCTGGTCTTCTTCGGCGGCGCGGGCATCGTCCTGTACGGCGTCGCCTGGCTTGTCGTGCCGGAGGAACGCACCGAGAACGCCGTGGTCAGGACGAACCCGGCAACGCGCAATGCCCTACTCATCGTGGCCGCCGTCGTCGCCGCCCTCCTCCTGCTCGGCGACACCTGGGGCGGCTGGGGAGGCGCGTTCCCCTGGCCGATCGCGATCGTCGGGCTCATTGCCCTGATCGTCATCGCCACCCGGGACAAGTCCGGAACCGACCCGTCGGCCGGCCCGGCCACGTTCCCCCTGGCGAGCGGTCCCGGTCAGTACGGCTGGATCGCGACCGCCGACGACGCGCCCGCCGGGCACCCAACCACAACATCGGCCACCACACCGACCGGTGAGGCGGCCACCACCCCGCTGTCCGGGCCGCCCTCGTGGAAAGTCCCTCCAGCGACGTACCCTCCGACCAGACCAAGGACCGATCGTGGGCCCAAGCTCTTCGGCTTCACCCTGGCTTTCATCGCGGTCGCGCTCGGCACGCTGGGGCTGTTCGACGCCGCCGGTGTCGAGGTGGCCGACGCGGCCTATGCCGCACTCGCCCTCACCGTGGTCGCAGTGATGTTGGTGGTCGGCTCCGTTGCCGGGCGTCCCGGCGGGTTGATCTTCCTCGGCATCGTTGCCACGGTGGCCCTTGTGGTCACCGCCACCGTGGAGCGCTACGGCTACGCCTACGACCGGGCGGACAGCTTCTCGGTCTCTCCGGCTAGCGCTGCGACGCTGGACGACGACTACTCCATGCTCGCCGGCCGGATGGACGTCGACCTCACCACGGTCGAGGACCTGGAGAACCTCGACGGCCGCACGCTGACTGTCCGCGCGGAGGCCGGGGACGTCTTCGTCTTCGTCCCCGACGGGTTGGACATCCGCGTGGACGCAGAGATCGGCATCGGCGGCGAGATCGACGTGGACGGCCAACGCGAGGAAGGGCGCAACCCGGGACTTGTCACTGTGATCGACGGAGGTGACGACGTTCCCGGGCTCACTCTCGTCATCGACCTCAGGGTCGGCAGCATCGACGTTCGACAGGTCAAGGAGGCGACCGCATCATGAAGACCCATCCGCTCAACGTCAGCTATCTCGTCATCGGGCTGGTCTTCCTCGGCATCGCCGGGTCCTGGGCGCTCCGCGCCGCACGGCTCATCGACACCTCCGACGTCCAGTGGCTGGTGCCGCTCAGCCTGGTGATCGCCGGCGCGATCGGGCTTGTGGCGTTCGCGGCCAAGGGCATCACCCGGTCCCCAGGATCGACACCGGGATCGACACCGGCCCCTCCGACGCAGGACGAGCCGTCGTACCGTGCCGAGCAGGACACGACGACGTATCCGACCAGCGGCACCGACACAGGCCCCGACGCCGAGACCGACACAGGCCCCGACGCCGAGACCCACACGGGCCCCGACGCCGAGACCCAACAGATCGAGGGAGAGCACCGATGACCACACCCCAGCAGGCCCCGCAACCCGGCCCCGCGCCGAAGCGACTCGTGCGCACCAGCGACGACAAGTGGCTCTCGGGGGTGTGCGGGGGAGTCGGTCGGTACGCAGGCATCGACGCCAACCTGGTCCGGCTCCTCGTCGTTATCGCGGCTCTGGTCAGCTGCGGGACGGCGCTCATCGCCTACGTGGTCGCCTGGGTCCTGATGCCCGAGGAGTGACCCGGGACCGTCCGCGGAAGCGGCCATCGACCGTTCAGCACCACGCCGGCCCGATTCGGCCGTCCCGAAATTCGTTCGTCCGGGCGACATCTCGTTCTCTACTCTGGGGCGAGTGCGCCCTCTCCCCCTCGACCACCCAGGAGTAGCCGACGACCGGTCCCCCGGCCGGTTTCTGTGGTGGCTGATGACGGGTCAATGGCGGACCCTCCTGGGCGGGATGTTCTTCGGGATCGTGGCGATGGTCAGCCAGGCCGTGATGCCCGCGGTGATCGGCCGGGCCATCGACGATGGGGTCGCCGCCCGGGACACCGGTGCCCTGGTCACGTGGACGACGACGATGTTCGGAATCGGAGTGTTGTACGCGGCCGCCGGCATCCTCCGGCACCGGTTCGCGGTGACGAACTGGCTCACCGCGGCCTACCGCACGGTGCAGCTGGTCACCCGTCAGGCCACCGACCTCGGTGCCACGCTGCCCAAGCGGGTGGCGACCGGCGAAGTGGTGGCGATCGGCACCAGCGACCTCCAGCACCTCGGGAACGCGATGGACATCACGGCCCGGGCCGCCGGTGCGGTCGTCTCCTTCCTCGTGGTGGCGGTGATTCTGCTGCAGACCTCCCTCACCCTTGGTCTGGTCGTGCTGCTCGGCGTACCGTTCCTGCTCCTGCTCGTCGGCCCGCTGCTCAAGCCGCTCCAGCGTCGCAACCTCGCGCAGCGCGAGATGATGGGCTCGCTGTCCAACCTCGCCACCGACATCGTCAGCGGGCTCCGGGTGCTCCGTGGGGTCGGCGGCGAGCGGGTCTTCCACGACCGCTACGTGCGTGAGTCCCAACGGGTCCGGAGCGCCGGCGTCCAGGTCGGCAGGCTGCAGTCGATGCTCGACGCCCTCCAGGTCCTGCTGCCCGGCATCTTCGTCGTGGTGGTGGTGTGGATCGGCGCCCGTGTCGCCGTGCAGGGGCGGATCAGCGCCGGCGAGCTGGTGGCGTTCTACGGCTACGCGGCGTTCCTGTTGATCCCGCTGCGCACCGCGACCGAGTTCGCCAACAAGTGGATCCGCGCCGTCGTGTCGGCCCGGCGCGTGATCCGGGTGCTGGCGCTGCGACCCGAAGTGACCGACCCCGACCAGCCGTTCGACGAACCTCCGACCGCCGCCGAGCTCGTCGACGTCGCCAGTGGGCTACGCGTCCGTGCCGGGGTGCTCACTGCCCTGGTGTCCGAGCGGGCCGAGGAGACGACCGAGCTGGCTGACCGGCTCGGCAGGTACGCCGACGGTGAGGTCCGGTGGGGAGAGGTTCCGCTGAGCGGCCTCCCGCGCGACGTCGTACGGCGTCGCATCGTCGTCTCCGACACCGCCAGCACGCTGTTCTCGGGGCCGTTGCACGAGGTCCTCGACATCCGAGGCGGCGGTGCGCCCGCGGTGTCCGCTGCCCTGCTCACCGCGTCGGCCGAGGACGTCCTCGAGGCGCTCCCCGACGGGCTCGACACGACCGTTACCGAGCGGGGCCGGTCGTTCTCCGGTGGGCAACGGCAGCGTCTGGTCCTCGCCCGCGTGCTGGCCGCCGACCCCGAGGTGCTCGTGCTGGTCGAGCCGACCTCCGCGGTGGACGCCCACACCGAGGCACGGGTGGCCGACCGGCTCCGGGCTCACCGGACCGGCCGGACCACCGTCGTGACCACGACCAGCCCGCTGATGCTCGACCGGGTCGACGAGGTGGCGTTCCTGCGGGGCGGCGTGGTCGTCGCCGTCGGCAGCCACCGGGACCTGATGCGCGGCGTCGCGGACTACCGCGCGGTCGTCACCCGAGAGGTCGAAGAGGTGGCGACATGACGACGTCCGCCCCGTCGACGCCAGGCTCGCTGGCGACGGCCCTGCCGGTGGCGGAGCCGAGCCAGGTCCGGCGGTACGTCGTCGCCGTGGCCCGCCGCTACCCCCAGCTGATCTGGGGTGCGGCCGCATTGCATGTCGGGGCCGCGCTCGCAGCCCTGGCCGCCCCTCGGCTGCTCGGCAACCTCGTGGAGGCGGTCGAGCAAGGCACCTCCGTGGCGACCGTGGACCGGACGGTGATGCTGCTGGCCGGCTTCGTCGTGCTGCAGACGGTGCTCACGCGCTACGCCCGCTACGTCTCGCACGTCACCGGTGAGCGCATCCTCGCCGAGCTGCGCGAGGACTTCGTCGAGCACGCCCTGGCCCTGCCGGTGGGCACGGTCGAGTCCGCCGGCAGCGGGGACCTGCTGACCCGCACCTCGCGCGATGTCGAGCAGCTCGGCTGGTCGGTGCGCTGGGCCCTACCGGAGTGGCTGATCGCGGTGATCTCCGCCGCCCTGACGTTCACCGCGGCGCTGCTGGTCGGCTGGTGGGTCGCGCTGCCGTGCCTGCTCGGCGTCCCGCCGCTGGTGATCGGCCTGAAGTGGTATCTCGCACGCGCCAAGGACGGCTACCTCCGTGAGAGTGCCACCTACTCGGTGATGAACGCCTCGCTCACCGAGACCGTCGAGGGTGCCCGCACCGTCGAGGCCCTCGGCATCGGCCACCAACGGATCGACCGGATCGACCGCGACATCGCCTCCTCCTACGCCGCGGAGCGGTACACCCTGTTCCTGCGGACCGTGTTCTTCCCCTCGGTCGAGGTGGCCTACCTGATCCCGACCGTCGCCACGCTGCTGTTCGGCGGCTGGCTCTACACCCAGGGCTCCGTCTCGCTGGGCGACGTCACGGCGGCGACGCTCTATGTGCAGATGCTGATCGACCCCGTCGACCGGATCGTCGGGATCCTCGACGAGCTCCAGGTCGGCTCCGCGTCGTTGTCTCGGCTGCTCGGCGTCGCCCACGTCCCCGACGACCGGGAGGCCACCGGACGGGTCCCGCAGGGTGAGCGGATCGACGCCGAGGACGTCCGGTTCGCCTACGACGGTGTGCGGGACGTCCTGCACGGGGTGGACCTGTCCGTCGGGGTGGGTGAGCGGATCGCGATGGTGGGGCCCTCCGGCGCCGGCAAGTCGACGCTGGGTCGCCTGCTGGCAGGCATCCACCCGCCCCGGACCGGATCGGTCACCGTCGGTGGGGTGGGGCTCACCGAGCTGCCGCTGACCGACATGCGGGGGCACGTCGCCCTGGTGACACAGGAGCACCACGTGTTCGTGGGCACCATCCGGGACAACCTGGCGCTGGCCGTGCCTGACACGGCCGAGCCGGCGGACGAGCAGCTGCTCGAGGCGATCGACGCGGTCGATGCCCGGGAGTGGGTCGCATTGCTTCCCGAGGGACTGGACACCGTCGTGGGCTCGGGCGGCCGGGCGTTGACGCCGGCACAGGCGCAGCAGGTGGCGCTGGCCCGGCTGGTGCTGGCCGACCCGCACACGCTGGTGCTCGACGAGGCGACCTCCTTGATCGACCCGCGGGCGGCCCGGCACCTGGAACGATCGCTGGCCGCCGTACTCCACGGACGCACGGTCATCGCGATCGCGCACCGGCTGTTCTCCGCCCACGACGCCGACCGGGTGGCGGTCGTGGAGGACGGCCGGATCGCCGAGTTCGGCTCGCACGACGACCTGGTAGCGGCCGGCGGTTCCTACGCCTCCCTGTGGTCGTCCTGGAACTCGGGCTGACCCGACCCCACCGATCGTCCCGGCACCGCCGAGTCGGCGCGTCCGCACCCCCAAACCCCGCCGAGTCGGCGCATCTGCACACAATCTTCACACGTCGCACGCACCTCACTACCTGCAGGGCTCCTAGGCTCGGACCCGTGGACGACGAGGCGCAACACAGTCAGAACAGGGTGCTGGTCGTCGAGGACGAGCCCGTGATCAACCAGGCACTCGCCGACCGCCTGGTCGCGGAGGGATTCGAGGTCCGCCAGGCGTACGACGGTCCGACTGCCGTCGCGGCTGCCGAGCGGTGGCAGCCCGACGTCCTGGTCCTCGACGTGATGCTGCCCGGGTTCGACGGCCACGAGGTCTGCCGACGAGTCCAGGCGGCCCGGCCCGTGCCGGTGCTGATGCTCACCGCCCGCGACGACGAGACCGACATCCTGGTCGGTCTGGGGGTTGGTGCGGACGACTACCTGACCAAGCCGTTCAGCATGCGTGAGGTCGTGGCCCGGGTGCGCGTGCTGCTGCGCCGGGTGCAGCGGGCCGCCGACCTGGCGTCGGCGGGGTCGGCAGGAGCTCCGGCGCTGAGCGTCGGCGACCTCCACCTCGACCGGGCGGCCCGCCGCGTGCACGTCGCCGGCGCCGCCGTACACCTTACCCCTACCGAGTTCGACCTGCTCGTCTGCCTGGCCGGCCAGCCGGGGACCGTGCTCTCCCGCAAGCACCTGATGAGCGAGGTGTGGGGCTGGCCGGAGGCCGCACTCGCCCGGGGCGGCACCCGCACCGTCGACAGTCATGTGAAGTCGCTGCGCTCCAAGATCGGCGCCGCCCGGGTCCGCACCGTCCATGGGGTCGGCTACGCGCTCGAGGCCGGAAGCGGCGCGTGAGGCCACTCGACCCGCTCCAGTCGATCAAGGCCAAGCTCGGCGTGCTCGTTGCAGTGACCGTCGCGGTCGCCGCCACGCTGGCCTCGGCCGGGACGGGTGCCGGCCTGTCCCCGCTGCTGACCCTGCCCGTTGCCGTGCTCGTCGCCCTCGTGGTCACCCAGCTGCTCGCACGCGGGATGACCTCACCACTGCGCGAGATGACCGCCGCCGCCCGGGCGATGGCCGGGGGGGACTACGGCCGCCGGGTGGTCGCGACCTCGAGCGACGAGGTGGGCGAGCTGGCTCGTGCCTTCAACGCGATGGCGGCCGACCTGGAGGCGGTGGACCGCCAGCGTCGCGACCTGGTGGCGAACGTCTCGCACGAGCTCCGCACGCCGGTGTCCGCGCTGCAGGCCGTCCTGGAGAACCTCGTCGACGGTGTCGCAGACGCCGACCCCGCCACCCTCCGGACGGCCCTCGCCCAGACCGAGCGGCTCTCCGCGCTGGTGACCGCCCTACTGGACCTGTCCCGCGTGGACGCCGGGATCACCCCGCTCGACATCACCCTGCTCGCCGTCCGGCCGATCCTCGACGAGGCCGTCGCGGAGGCACGACTGACCGGGCACCAGGTCGACTACGCCGTCGAGGTCGTGCCCCCGGACCTCGTGGTCCACGCGGACCGCGGCCGGCTGCACCAGCTCTTGGCGAACCTGCTCGACAACGCCGGCCGGCACAGTCCGCCGCACGGGACGGTGCTGGTCCGGGCGAACGGTGGAGAGATCGGTGCGCGGGACGGGCGCGGCGGCGCCGGTACCACGATCGAGGTGGTCGACGAGGGACCCGGCATCGCCGCTGCCGAACGGCGGGCAGTGTTCGAGCGGTTCACTACCGGCGGCCCCGACGACACCGGAGGCACCGGGCTGGGCCTGGCCATCGCGCAATGGGTGACCGCGTTGCACGGCGGCTCGATCGAGGTGGTCGACCCCGGCTCGTCGGGAGGCGGCTGTCGGATCCGGTTCCAGCTCCCCGCCCCGTCCCCCGGCCAGCTCCCCGCCCCGTCCCCCGGCGAGCCCCCCGCACCCACTCCGCTCTCAGGAAGTCCGACCGAGAGGACCGACCGATGACCGTCCCGTCCGCCCCGGCACCGCCACCGGCACAGGTCCCGGCAACAGCGCGGGGAGTTCCTCTCGGCACAGGCCAGTCCGTCCTGGACACCCTGTTCGGCGCCTACTGGCCCGAGACGGACCTCCCCTGTCGGCCGGCGGTCGTGGGACGCGCCGTGATCGTGGGGATACTCGCCGCCCTGGCGATCCCGTTCCGGGACCTCGGCTCCGGGACGGCGCTGGTCCTCCTCGCCGGTGGCGCGGCAGTCGCCGCCGTCGACCGGTGTCGCTGGACGCCGTACGTGGTCGGCAGCGTGACGCTGTGCGTCCTTCTGGTCGGCATGGTCATGGTGCGAGACGCCGCCTGGATCACGGTGCTGTGCGTCCTGGCTGCCGCCGGCCTCGCGGTGTCGGCCGTTGTCGACGCCCGGTCCGTCCTGGCGCAGCTGGGGTCGGCGGTCGCCGTACCACTGGCATCGCTGCGCGGCCTTCCCTGGCTGGGCAGGTCCCTTCGAGGCACCGGCCGGACGGCAACCCTGATGCCGGTGCTCCGGACCGCCGCGATCTCACTGGCGCTGGTGACGGCGCTCGGTGGACTCTTCGCCTCCGCGGACGCGCTGTTCGCCCGATGGGTGGGCGCGGTCGTCCCCGACCTCGGCCTGGACACCGTCGGGGTACGAATCCTGGTGCTGGTGCTGGCGGGTGGCATGACCTTGGCCGCGTCGTACGTCGCCTTGAACCCGCCGGCCGTCGAGGTCTTCTCGCGCCCCGCCCGACCTGTCGCCCGGCCGTTCGAGTGGCTGGTGCCGGTCGGTGTGGTCCTGGCTGTCTACGTCGGCTTCATGACGGCGCAGCTGACCGTCATGTTCGGCGGGCACGACTACCTGCGGGCGACCACCGGAGTGACCTACGCCGAGTACGTCCACCAGGGCTTCGGCCAGCTGACGGCCGCCACCCTGCTCACGCTCGGCGTCGTGGCGGCCGCGGCCCGCAAGGCACGGCGGCGAACCCGCAGGGACAGGCTCCTGGTCCGGCTGTTCCTCGGGGCGCTGTGCCTGCTGACGCTGACCGTGGTGGCCTCTGCCCTTTTCCGGGTGCATGTCTACGAGGAGGCCTACGGCTTCACCCGGCTCCGGGTCCTGGTGTCGGTGTTCGAGGGCTGGCTCGGGCTCGTCGTGGTCCTCGTGCTGGTCGCGGGGATCCGGCTCGACGGGCGCTGGCTGCCTCGCGTGGCGGCGACCGCCGGGGCAGCAGCCCTGCTGGGTCTGGCTCTGGTCAACCCGGACGGCTACATCGCGCAGCGCAACGTGGAGCGGTTCGTCGAGACGGGCAAAGCGGACTGGTCCTACCTGGCCGGTCTCTCCGCGGACGCCGTACCAGCGCTTCGGCAGCTGCCACCCCGTGCTCAGGCATGCGTCTTCGGTGCACCCGTTCCCCGGGACGACGACTGGCTGGAGTGGAACCTCGGCCGGGCCCGGTCCGGTCAGACCACTCTGGATGCCTCCGAGGGCTGCACGGCTCGCTGACGCTGAGGCGGCACGTGCGGACGCCCCAGTCCACCGAGTCGGCGGGGTGTTGGCTGGGCCTTCCTCGGCCGCCGGCGACTTGGCCGGGCTTGAGGCGGGGCGGTGATGCTGTCACAGTGCTGCGGTGAAACTCTCCACGATGCTGATGTACGCCGGCAACCCCCGCGAGTCCGCCGACCAGGTCGCAGGCCTCGAGCGGGCCGGGCTGGACACCGTCTGGGTGGCGGAAGCCTACGGGTTCGACTCCCCCACCTTGATGGGCTACCTCGCCGCACGGACCGAGAACGTCGAGATCGGCTCGGCGATCCTCAACGTCTACTCCCGGACCCCCGGCGCGCTGGCGCAGACCGCCGCAGGGCTCGACAACGTCAGCGGCGGCCGGGCGATCCTCGGTTTGGGCGCGTCGGGTCCGCAGGTGATCGAGGGCTGGCACGGCCTGCCCTACGACAAGCCCCTGACCCGCACCCGCGAGGTCGTCGAGATCGTCCGGGCGGCCCTGCGCCGAGAGTCCCTCGACTACCACGGCACGGTCTTCGACCTCCCGCTCCCCGCCGACCAGGGGCTCGGTCTCGGCAAGCCGTTGAAGCTGCTGACCAGGCCCGAGCGGTCCTCGATCCCGATCTACGTCGCAGCACTGGGCGAGAAGAACGTCGCAGGCACGGCAGAGTACGCCGACGGCTGGCTCCCGTTCCTCTACGCGCCCGAGAAAGCCGACTCGGTCTGGGGTGATGCCCTCCGCGCCGGTGCAGCCAAACGCCCGGACGACCTGGAGCCGCTCGAGGTCTCCGCGGGCGGCATGGTCGCAGTCGGAAATGACGTGAAAGGGCTGCTCGACCTGGCCCGCCCGATGTTCGCGCTCTACATCGGCGGAATGGGCGCCCGGGGGAAGAACTTCTACAACACCCTCGCCCGGCACTACGGCTACGAGCAGGAGGCCGAGCAGATCCAGGAGCTCTACCTCGGGGGCAACAAGCGCGACGCCGAGGCCCTCGTCCCGCTCGAGCTGCTCGAGATGTGCAACTTGGTCGGACCCGAGTCCTACGTGAAGGAGCGGATCGCGGCCTTCGGCGAGTCCGGGGTCACGAACCTGCAGGTGATGCCGGTCGCGGAGGATCCGAGGGCCTTGGTGTCGCAGCTGAAGGAGTGGGTCTCCTAGGTGTTCTGATCGGAAAGGCAGCGAGCCGCCTCCCGGGGGTCACGTGTTGTCGTGAAGGATTCGCTGGTACAGGTGGTGGTCCCGCCAGGCACCTGCGATCAGCAGCAGCTTCGGTGCGGTCCCGTAGTGCTCGAAGCCGGCACGTAGCAGCACCGACTGCGACGCCAGGTTGTGCACCATAGTGCCGGCCTCGACCCGATGCAGACCGACCTTCAGCGCCTCGGCACAGGCGTGCTCGACTCCCGCTACGGCCAGGCCCTTGCGCAGGTGCGCATGGTCCACCCAGTAGCCCAGCGTCCCGCTCCGCAGGACTCCGTGCACGAGGTTGTTGAGGTTGACCCGGCCGACCACCACGCCGCCGTACTCCAGGACCCACGCTGCGGCCTGATGGCCCTCGACCAGGGCAAGCTGGTGCTCCAGCGCGACCTGCTGGCCTTGAGTGGTGAAGAAGTCTTCGGTCCGGACGGGGTCCCAGGGCGCCAGGTGCTCCCGGTTCCGTCGGTACGCCGCCGCCACCGCCTCGACGTCCTCGATGCGCAACGGCCGGACCTCGTAGCCCTGAGGGAGCACGGGACTCCTCACCGTCGCAGGTCGACGAGGGCGTTCGGTCCGACGACGTACCGCAGCTGACCCAACGGACCACCGTGCGCGTCGTAGACGCCGATCAGCCCGGTGATGTCGGTCATCGGACTTCGCCGGCGTACCAGTCGGCTAGCTTCACGAACCCGGCGTCGAGCCCGACGTGCGGCTGCCAGCCCAACACGATCCGGGTCCGCCGCTGGTCGAACCAGTGGGCAGTGCTCAGCTGCTCGGCCAGGAAGCGCGTCATCGGTGGGGTGTCCTGCCGGCGGGACGCTGCCCACACACCGTCCACCGCGGTCCCGGCGAGCCGTCCGAGCCAGACCGGGACCTGGTGGTGTGGCTCCGGGGCGCCGGCGGCCCGGCACAGCCGGACGAGCACCTCACGGACAGGTCGCGGTTCGCCGTTCGAGACCACCAGGGGCTCCCCGTGCACGGGTCCGCAGGCATCCACGGCAGCGACGAGAGCGGCTCCGGCGTTCTCGACGTAGGTCGTGTCGATGAGCGCAGCGCCGGGCCCGACCATCGGGAGCCGGCCGGCTCGGGCACGCGCAACGACGCGGGCGACCAGCTGCGTGTCACCCGGGCCCCAAACCAGGTGCGGCCGGACGACGAGCACCGCGAGCGCAGCCGAGTCGGCGGCCAGGGCGAGCTGCTCGGCGACGGCCTTGGAGCGCGCGTAGTGACCACGGGCACGCTCGGGGTCCGCGGCCTCGGCACGGGCCCCCACCAGTGGCCGTCCCGCGTGGGCGACCGACGGCGAGGAGACGTGCACCAGCAGGCCGCATCCTGCAGACCGGCAGGCATCCACGACCGTGCGGGTGTCGTCGATGTTCGCGCCGAGGTAGTCCCGCCACCGCCCGACCACGTCGACCTTTGCGGCCAGATGTACGACGGCGTCCTGGCCTGCGGCGGCCCGATGCACGACTGTCGGGTCGGCGACATCTCCCAGCACCTCACGGCACGCAAGTCCGGACGGGCGACGCTGCAGCACGCAGACGTCGTCACCGCGGTCGATGAGAGCCTGGGCGGTCGTGCGACCGAGCATCCCGCTGGCCCCGGTCACGAGCACTCTCATGGGTGATAGGCACCGGCGAGCACGCGCGCCGCTCGGACCGCCACCTCCTGACGATCGACCTTCGAGGCGTGCCTGATGTCGACGGGCAGACCAGCAGTGGTCAGCACGGCTGCCACCTGCGTGCCTGCGGCGGCCCGCACCGCGTCGCTGAGGACCGGACCTGCCAGCCTCGGCCCGGCCGATCCGCGCCTGTGCGACGACGCGTCCGCGGGGACTACGACCACCGCGACCACCTGGGTCCCCGGCGGGCCGACCCCGACCACCGCGGCGGCCCGGACCGCCTCCAGACGTTCCACACGTTGCTCGACACCGATCGGCGTCACCACGCCGTTCGGGGTGCTGATGACGTGCGGCAGCCGTCCCTCGACCCAAAGCCGGCCGTGGTCATCGATGTGACCGACGTCGCCGGTGCGATGCCACCCCGGGTCACGAGAGCTCGCCCGCTCGGTCACCCACAGCCCGTCGTACCTGTCCTTGACGTGTCCCGCACGCACGCAGATCTCGCCCGTCCGGTCCGGGTCCGTGGTGAGCGGGCCGTCCGCCACGCCGAGTGCGGACAGGGGGCTGAGGGCCACCTCGACCGGGGCCAAGGGACGCCCCACGCAGACGCCCTCACCCGTCCCCGCCTCGAGGATCTCGCCGAGCGACACGTCGGTCACCGGAAGGACCTCGGTCATCCCGTAGGGCGTGTGGAGCTGGGCCCCGGGAAGGATCGAGCGGAGCGCCTCCAGGAGCGAAGCCGGAACGGGAGCGCCGGCGGACATGAGCAACCGGATCCGGCCCAGCGCCGTCACCTGCGCCGTCGACAGTCCGGCTCCGGTGGCCGCGACGTTCCTCAGCGCGGCTGGGGAGGCGAACACGATGCTGGCGTCCACCGCTGCCGCGGCATCGGCGAGAGCCGCTGCCGTCAGGGTGCCGGGGGCAGTGACGTCGATGTCGGGAACCGCGGATCCGATGCCCAGCGCCGGCCCGAGGAGGGCGAAGGGGGCGAAGGCTGCCACCAGCCGGTCCTCGGCAGAGATGGCGTACGTCGAGCGCAGAAGCTCGAGCTGTTCCCGGACCTGTCCGTGCCGGTAGACCACTCCCTTGGCGGGCCCGGTGGAGCCGGAGGTGAAGACCACCGCACAGTCCTGGTCCGCAGACGGCTCGGCGGGCGACGGGGCCGTTCGCCCCAGGACGGCGAGGTCGTCGAGGCTGTGAACCACTCCGAGGGCGCGTCGCATAGGGCGGGTCAGCTCACCGGCCGAGACGCGTGTGCCCGGGAGGCCCATCAGCCGGGCTGCGGCGAGACCCGCCGGTGCGCCGATCACGTGGTCAAGCGACGCACTCCGCAAGGCCCGACGCATGCCGGCGAAGCCGAGGCCCTTGTCGGCGACCACCACGACGGCACCGGCCCGCCATGCGGCGTAGACGGCGGTGGTCAGGTCTGCCGAGGGCTCGACGAGCAGGCCGATCCGGTGGCCGGGGCGTACGCCGGCGGCGGCCATGCCTGCGGCCAGCTCACGCACCCGCCGGGCGAGGGCCGCCCAGCTCACGCTGGCACCGTCGACACCGACGACGGCGGGAGCAGGGTCATCTGCTCGCTGGTCGAGGGCCGTCCACAGCGTTCCCTCATCCGCTCCGGTCATCCGTGCTGTGTCGGTGGCGCGATCGGACCGGCCGTCGGCGTGGACGGCGTCGCTCACCCACTGGGCCACGGCCTCGGCGTACTCGGGGGCGTCCTCGGTCACCAGATGGGAGGCACCCTCGAAGCGGTGCACCTGTGCCCGGGGCATCCGTTCGCGCAGGTCGGCCAGGTACTTCTCGCCGAACACCGGGTCCCGAGGCCCCCACAGCAGAAGCGCGGGCACGTCGAGAGTCCGCACCCCGTGGGCGATCGCGTCCACCGCGGGACGGGACGGATGATGCTCGGCGAACGGGATGTCCGCGACGAAGTCGCCTACTGCACGACGTCGGGCTGCCGAGCGATAGGGGGCGGTCAGCGCCAGGCGTACGTCGCGAGGCAGGGCCGGACGGGACAGGGCAGCCGCCGACCAGAGGAACATCCTGGTCCACACGCACGTCATCTCGCGGATGAACGGCACGTGCGCCAACCTGATGAGCAGTGGTCCCCGGTCCCCCGGTGGCTGCCCGACTGCGGTGTTGCCGAGCACGACGCCCCGCAGCTGGTCACGGTGTTCCAGTCCCCAGCCGAGCGAGATCGCGCCGCCCCAGTCGTGCCCCACGGTCACCACCGGCCCGGTGACACCCAGAGCCGCCGTGAGGGTGCCCAGGTCGTCGACCCGCTGGGCAAGCGTCCGTGGAGTCGTGAGGCGTTCGGAGAAACCCATGCCGAGATGGTCCGGAGCAATGACCCGCCAGCCAGGTGGTGCGGCCTCGAGCATGCCGCGCCAGAGGTAGGACCAGGTGGGGTTGCCGTGCACGCAGAGAAGGGTGCCGACGGTCGGCTCGGCCCGGTTGTCCAGGATGTGCCACGTGTGCAAGTGCCCTTCAGGATCCGGCACGGTCACCATCCGGGACCACCAGGGATCCAGGCCCGGCAGGTGGAGACGCGGCAGCGCAGCAGGGTGCTGCGTCACCACACGATCTCGAGACAGGACGCGTTGAGCCCCGACCCGATCCCCATCAACAGGACACGGTCACCTTCCTCCAGCGTGTCCACCTCACCGGCCAGCGTGAACGGCACGGACACCGGTCCGATGTTGCCGTAGTAGGGGAACGTCCGGGGCACCAGGTCGGCGTCGATGCCGAGCCGGCCGCACAGCGCGTCAGTGTGAACCTGTGAGATCTGGTGGATCACGTAACGGTCCATGCCCTGGCTCCAGTCGAACTCCTCCTCAGCGTCGGACCAGAGCTCGGCGGAGAGCTGGAGACCCGCCTCGAGCAGTCCCTTGAAGTCGGTCTGCATCAGGTCGTTGTCTCCGACGCAGAGATCGTGGTGCTCGGTGCCCGCTCGGCTGACGGACCCGACGATCCGGTGCCCTTCACCATGCCGGTCCGCCCGACCCAGGACCATCGCAGCCGCGCCCGATCCCAAGGTGAGGGACGCGAACTGGTCGAGCACGTCCTCGGCGGTCACATCGGGGGCCGACAACCTCCTGAGGGTGGCCTCCTGGACGGCGCGGGAGTCCTCACCGTTGACGACCAGAGCGTGCTCGACCAGACCCGCGTCGATCATGGCCCCGGCGATCTCGATGCCGTTGACGAAGCCGAGGCAGGCGTTGGTCACGTCGAAGTTCTGGCACGCGCTGGGCAGCCCGATGGCATCGTGGACCGCAACGGCCGTCGCCGGCTCCAGGTAGTGGCGGCTCACGGAGGTGTTGATCAGGACACCGATAGCAGCCGGCTCGACGCCACTCTCGGAGATGGCCTTGGCTGCCGCGGTCGCGGCTCCGTCGACGAAGGTCACGCCGTCGGACCACCAGCGGCGTTCACGGATGCCCACGAGCCGCTCGAGAGTGCCCGAGCGCAGACCCACCCGCTCGTAGGTCTCAGCGAGCTCCTCGTCGAACTCAGCAGACGTGACGACGCGCGGAGCCTCGGCCCGGCTGACGTTCAGCAAGCTCGTGTTGCCAAATCGATGCGTGGTGTTGCCGGTCACGATCATCTTTCCTATCTGCGCACGTGAATCCCAGGACTGCTGCTGTCCTATGGTCTCCTACGGCCCTTACCCGCTCAGGACCGGGCCACGCCCGCGTGCACGTCCGGCCTCCCTGATGCGCAAGGCCACCGGCTGGCGCATGTTCGAACGACCACCGGGTGACTCCGGCATACGGAACGTGCTTGCGGGTACACGTGAGGACGTAGCGCTGACCGTGAGGAGGTCGTGAGCTGTGAAGCCTGTTCCCGAGACGAATGAAGTGTTGGATGCGCTGGCCGGGATGGGTGGCGCGGAGATGCGAGTCACCTTGATCGAGATGGGTGACGCGGCCAAGGAGGTGGTTCCTCACTGCGTGGGCCTGAGCCTGGCTTCCATCGTGGATGGGCTGACTTTCACGTTGGTGGCTACCAGCGACGAGATCGCTGCGTTGGACGCCGTCCAGTACCTCGATGGCGGTCCGTGCGTGTTCAGCGCACATGAGAACGAGATCGTGGGCATGGACCACGACGAGATGATCACCGAACACAAATGGCTGCTGTATGCCCAAGCGAGCGCTGCTGCTGGTGTGGCGAGCAGTTTGACGCTGCCGATTCTCAACAAGGATCGGGTGATCGGGACAGTCAACCTGTATGCGGCCACCTCTGATGCGTTCGAAGGGCGGGAGGACGACCTGGCCCAAGCGGTCGGAGCGTCGGCTGCGAGTGCAGTTCGAAATGCTGACCTGGGATTTGAGACCCGCTTGGAAGCCGCGAGAGCCCCCGAGCGACTCGTCGACCAGAATGATGTCGACATCGCGCTGGGGATCATCGCGGGGAGCCAGCGTGTGGACATCCCAACAGCGCAGGAACGGCTCCGACAGGCAGCCGCACGTGCCGATATCACCGAGGCTCAGGCTGCCCGAGCCGCCCGAGGCATCCTGCATTCCTAGCCCGGGCACGGGGATGGCATCATGCCCCCATGCCATTTGAGCAGCTGACCAACCAGCTTGCGGTAGCTGCGCGCGACCTCGGATCCGAGAACGTCAAGGTGACGCTGGAGAAGGCAGTGGCGCTTGCCGTCGATCTCATCGATGGGTGTGACTCAGCCGGTGTCAGCCTGGTTCACCGCGGCAAGAGGGTGGACACGCCCGCCTCCACGGACGACAGCGTCTTGCGCGGCGACACGTTGCAGTACGAGCTACAGGAAGGGCCGTGCATGGATGCGGTCTGGGACCAGGAGATCGTGATCAGTCCTGACCTCGCTCACGACGACCGTTGGCCGACCTGGGCACCGCGGGTTGTCGAGGAGCTGGGCGTCAGAAGCATGATGTGCATCCAGCTGTTCACCGACGAGAAGAGGTTGGGCGCGCTCAACTTGTACTCAAAGCGAACTGACGGTTTCACCCACGATGGAGACAGTCACGAGGGGTTGGCGCTCGCCGCCCATGTCGCAGTGGCGTTGGCCTCGGCCCAAGAGATTGAGCACTTGGAGACAGGCTTACGCAACCGCGCCGTCATTGGTCAGGCCCTCGGCATCTTGATGGAGCGCTTCGACCTCACAGAAGATCGTGCATTCCAGGTGCTGCAACGGGTGTCCTCACAGACCAACAGGAAGCTCCTCCTGGTCGCTACCGAACTTGTGCACACCAGGCGGCTGCCGGCTGCAGTGGACCTCCGGGGAGGCACTCCGCCCCACGAGCTCAGCGCGCCAAGGTCCGCGCTGCCACTCTCAGGCCACTGACGAGCCGGGCCGGCCGGCCGGTGAGGCAACGCCTCATTGGGGAAGCCAGAACGTCGTGACCAGCTGCTCGCACCACGACAGCATGTCTTCGTACCCGCCGTGGACCGCTTCGAGCTGATCCTCGCCGTACTGCGCTTGTACGAGATCAGCCATTTCGCGGGCGGTAGTGACGCTGATGGACTCCGCGAGCAACTTGATGTCGGACAGATCGCGGTTGCGGGACGCAACGAGCTTCATGGGCTCAGCGGGATGCCTTCGGCCTCGGCGACAGCAGCGGCTGCCGAGCACCGGATCACGAGGAACAAGTGCAGCATCGACGTCCTGGGTTCGACGACCCGCCTCGTGAGCCAAGGCAATCGCTGCTCGCCCACGACGTACATCGATGCACCGACGCCCCTGCGTCCCAGCTCAACCCCCAGGATGTCGAGAAGCCTCCTGATCTCTGCCGCCATGAACTGAACCGACATCTGAGTCCCTGGCCGAGCCCAGCATGGAGCCGGCCTCGGCGCTTGCGGACCTAGCCGTCGCCAGGTCACGGTCAGAGATGAAGATGTTGCGGGCTGAGAGCCAGTCAGGAGTGTGCTGACGCGTCCGATCCTCACCCCAACGTGCGTTTGGCTGCATCCACGCGGACTCCAGACGGGCTCCCTGCGTCCATTCGCGCACCTGACGGCACTGACGCTTAATGAACTCGTGGTCGATGATGGCGGCCAGCAGCGTCTCGTAGCGAGAGTCCGCTATCTGCCGGCTTCGAAGCAGCCAGGCATCGCTGCCGGAATTGTCGGAATCGAGCATTTGCGCCAGGTGATCGCGGGCTTGAACGACGAGCTTGAATGCTCACTCTGCGTCGCCCTCGCCAAGCGCCTTGTTGATCTCATCGATGGCATTGTCCGCGGTCATCCAGCCGCCACTTCGAGCGCTCTTGAGGGCTGCGGCCGTCTTGAGGGCGCGCTCGTAGAGTGCCGCCGACGGCATGGTCCACCCGTTGAGGTACGTCGACAGACGGGGGCGCGACGTCCCGAGGAGCACAGCGAAAGCACCGGTGGTCACGCCAGCATCAACCAGCGCTGAACGCAGCCGCTCAGCAATCAGCTCGCGCTCGTAGGTCGTCGCTGGCACTCCGCACGGATGGTCAAACCGAGGGTGCTATTCCCATTCGATGGTGCCGGGCGGCTTGCTGGTGATGTCGAGAGCGACCCGGTTGATCTCCTGGACCTCGTTGGTGATCCGGGTCGAGATCGTCTCGAGCACGTCGTAGGGCAGCCGTGCCCAGTCCGCGGTCATCGCGTCCTCGGAGGTCACCGGCCGCAGCACGACGGGGTGACCGTAGGTGCGGCCGTCCCCCTGGACCCCTACGGAGCGTACGTCGCCGAGCAGGACGACCGGGAACTGCCAGATGTCCCGGTCGAGACCGGCTCGGGTGACCTCCTCCCGTGCGATGGCGTCGGCCTCACGCAGGATGTCGAGCCGCTCGCGAGTCACCTCACCGATGATCCGGATGGCCAGGCCCGGCCCGGGGAACGGGTGCCGCCAGACGAGGTCGGCCGGCAGCCCGAGCTGCTCGCCGACGAGCCGGACCTCGTCCTTGAACAGGGTCCGCAACGGCTCGACGAGCTCGAACTCGATGTCGTCGGGGAGCCCGCCGACGTTGTGGTGGGACTTGATGTTGGAGGTGCCCGCACCGCCGCCGGACTCGACCACGTCGGGGTAGAGCGTGCCCTGGACCAGGAACTCGACCTTGTCCCCATGGGCCGCGGCGTCGCCGACGATCTCGACCTCCGCGGCCTCGAAGACCCGGATGAACTCCCGGCCGATGATCTTGCGCTTCTGCTCGGGATCGGTGACCCCGGCGAGCGCGTCGAGGAAACGCCTCTGCGCGTCCACCACGTGCAGCGAGACGCCGGTCGCCGCGACGAAGTCGCGCTCGACCTGCTCGGCCTCGCCCTTGCGCAGCAGTCCCAGGTCCACGAAGACACACGTGAGCCGGTCCCCGATCGCACGCTGGACCAGTGCGGCGGCCACCGCCGAGTCGACACCGCCGGAGAGGCCGCAGATGGCACGCTTGTCGCCGATCTGCTCTCGGATCTTCTCGATCTGCTCTTCGACGATGTTGACCATCGTCCAGGTCGGCCGGCAGCCGGCGATGTCGAGCAGGAAGTGCGACAGCACGGACTGTCCGTGCTCGGTGTGCAGGACCTCGGGGTGCCACTGCACTCCGGCCATCCGGAGGTCGAGGTTCTCGAAGGCTGCGACGGGTGTGGCGAGCGTGCCGGCCAGCACGTCGAAGCCTGACGGCGCGGCGACGACGGAGTCCCCGTGGCTCATCCACACATTGTGCTCGCGCGGGACGTCGGCGAGCAGCGTGCCAGAGGAGGTCACCGTGACAGGGGTGCGGCCGTACTCCGACCGCCCGGTGCGGCGTACCTCTCCTCCCAGGTGCTGAGCCATCGCCTGGAACCCGTAGCACATCCCGAAGACGGGGACGCCGGCGGTGAAGATGTCCGCCTCCACGTGCGGAGCGCCCGGTTCGTAGACCGAGGACGGACCGCCCGAGAGGATGATCGCCTGGGGTCCGAGCGCCAACATGTCGGTGACGGGCATCGTGTGCGGCACGATCTCGGAGTAGACCCGGGCTTCGCGGACCCGGCGGGCGATCAGCTGGGCATACTGCGCCCCGAAGTCGACGACGAGGACCAAATCGTGTTCGGGACTCACGGGCGCGGTCACCTGCATCTTTCGGAGGGCGACGAAAACGGGAGTCTACCGACGTCAGGGGAAGGAGAGCGAGATCACGTCACGGTAATCGTCAGTGCCTTGGATTGCCCGTTACCGACCGGGTACAGTCGGGTCGTCAACTCATTCGCCCTCTGGCCCCACGGTCGAGGACACCAACAGCCGGAAAGTAGCTGCACCATGACCACCGGGCAGGCCCCCTCGCTCATGCTTGATCTCGCCACCTCGCGGATCCGGGACCGCCAACGCTTCGCGCGCGAACGCGCCCAGACCGGCGTCGCGCGTCGTGCCCGCTCTGCCCGGGCGCTGGCTGCCAAGTCTCGCTGACGCACGAGCCCGCAACCGTCGAGCAGTGGCCCGCGGCACCGGGTCGTCAGAGGATGTCGCGCACCTTGATCCGGGCCTCGTCGGCCTCTTGGTCGGTGGGCTTGAGCTGGCTCTGCCGTTCGGCCTCCACCCGCCTGAGGTAGTGGTCGACCTCCTCCTCGACCCGGAACGCGTCCCAGCCCAGCGCACCGGCCATCAACGAAGCGGCAGGGCGGGCAGCGGCGACACCTCGGTCGAAGGTCTCGATCGAGATCCGGGTACGTCGGGTCAGCACGTCGTCGAGGTGCCGGGCCCCCTCGTGCGAGACGACGTAGACCACCTCGGCCGACAGGTAGTCCTCCGCCCCGGGCAACGGCTCGGCCAGCTCCGGTCGGTCGACGATCAGCTCCAGCAGCTCGTCGACCAGGCCGCCGTACCGTCCGAGGAGGTGGTCGACCCGAGCCAGGTGCAGCCCCGACCCACGGGCCAGTCCGACCCGCTGGTTGCTGCGGGCCTCGAAGCCCGTGGCGCCGACCAGAGCGACCCGGTCGGTGATTGAGTCCGGGAGGGCGCCGCCCAGCGAGTGCGCAGCTGCGTCGACGGCGTCCTTGCCCATCACCCGATAGGTGGTGTACTTCCCGCCGGCGATGATCACCAGTCCCGGTACGGGGGTCACCACCGTGTGCTCGCGGGAGATCCGGCTCGTCGGCTCGGACTCACCCGAGAGCAACGGCCGCAGCCCGGCGTACACCCCCTCGACGTCCTCGTGGCCGAGCGGTTCCTTGAGAATCGAGTTCACGTGCTGCAGCAGGTAGTCGATGTCGGCACGGGACGCAGCCGGATGGGCCTTGTCGAGGTCCCACGGGGAGTCGGTGGTGCCGATGACCCAGTGCCGGCCCCAGGGGATCACGAACAACACCGACTTCTCGGTCCGCATGATGATGCCGCTCTCGGACCGGATCCGGTCCCGGGGCACGACCATGTGAATCCCCTTGCTGGCTTCGACATGGAGCGCCCCGCGTCCCCCCACCAGCTCCTGGATCTCGTCGGTCCACACTCCGGCTGCGTTGACCACGACGCGCGCACGGACCTCGAGCTCGCGGCCGGACTCGAGATCCGCGACGCGGGCCCCGACCACCCGCTCCCCCACACGGAGGAAGCCGACGACCTTGCTCCGGGTGGCGCAGAGCGCGCCATGGGCGGCCGCGGTCCGGGCCAGCTCGACGACCATCCGGGCGTCGTCGACCTGCGCGTCGTGGTACTGGATCGCCCCCACCATCGCGTCGCGCCGCAGATCCGGGGCAATCCGCGCGACCTGCCGCCGTGACAGGTGCCTGTGCCTCGGGACGCCCATGTCGTTCGTGCCCGCGATCGCCATCAGGTCGTAGAGCACCAGGCCCGCGCCGACGTAGGCGCGCTCCCACCCGCGGCGGGTCAACGGGTAGAGGAACGGAACCGGCCGGACCAGGTGCGGGGCCAGCCGGGTCAGCAGCAGGCCACGTTCCTGGAGTGCCTCGCGGACCAGCGCGAAGTCCAGCATCTCCAGGTAGCGCAGCCCGCCATGGATCAGCTTGCTGGACCGTGAGGAGGTCCCGGACGCGAAGTCGCGCTGTTCCACGAGGCCGGTCGAGAGGCCTCGGGTGACTGCGTCCAACGCCGTACCGACCCCGACCACCCCTCCGCCGACGACGAGGACGTCGAGCTCCGTCGCAGCCATCGCCTCGAGCGCCGCATCACGCGACCGCGGGCTGAGTGCTGAGCTGGTCATCGGCTCATCACCACCACGTCACGGAAGGGTCAGACGTTGTCGTCCACCCAGGTCGGCGAGCCGGTCGCTGGCGAGGGGATGCCGG
>JBPCND010000117.1:0-3491 GCA_051001655.1 Nocardioides sp.
CCCTGGACCAGATCGACTGGATCGTATCCCGAATCGAGGACCTGTGAGCACACCAGTGAACCTGCCCGAGGTCTCCCGTCTGGCAGACGCTGTGCTCGACGAGGTGCAACGCGCCGTCGTCGGCAAACGCGAGCAGCTGCTGCTCGTCCTGGCCGGAATCCTCGCCGGCGGACATGTGCTCATCGAGGATCTGCCGGGCCTTGGTAAGACGCTGGCCGCCCGGTCGTTCGCGCAGACGCTCGGCCTGCGGTTCACCCGGGCACAGTTCACCCCCGACCTCCTCCCCGCGGACCTCACCGGGTCGTTCATCTACGACCAGACGGAGAACCGGTTCGACTTCCGGCCGGGGCCGCTGTTCACCGGCCTACTGCTGGCCGACGAGATCAACCGGACGCCGCCGAAGACCCAGTCCGCGTTGCTCGAGGCCATGCAGGAACGGCAGATCACGGTCGAGGGACAGACCTTCCCACTGGAGGCGCCGTTCCACGTGATCGCAACGGCCAACCCGGTCGAGTACGAAGGCACCTACCCACTGCCCGAGGCACAGCTGGACCGGTTCCTGATCCGGGTCGGGTTCGGCTACCCCACCGCGGACCAGGAGTGGGGAGTGCTGAGCAGACGACTGCAACGGCAGCGCGAGGAGCAGACGCTCGAAACCGTCACCGACGCGGCAGGTCTGCTGGCCATGCAGGCCGCCATCGAGACGGTCACCGTCGAGGAGAGCGTGGGCCGCTACTGCGTGGCGCTGGCCTCGGCCACCCGCGCGCATCCCCAGGTGCTGATGGGGTCCTCGCCGCGAGGCGCTCTTGGCCTGATGCTGATGGCGCGAGCCTTCGCGGTGGTGTCCGGTCGCGACTACGTCGTCCCCGAGGACGTCAAGGCGGTCGCCCTCGCGGTGCTGGGCCACCGGGTCACGGTCAAACCCGAGCTGTGGATGAGCGACGTCAGCGGCAGCAGCGTCGTCCGCAGCGTGCTGGTCCAGGTCGAGACACCGGGTGCTCGGGAGCGGGGATGAGCTCGGTCGAGCCGCTGGTGTCGGGCGGGTGGCGGCCCACCGCCTCGTTCGTGCGTGCGGCGTTGTTGTCCACGGCACTCGCCGCGATCTCCGTCGGGACGGGGCGGGCGGACCTGCTGGTCCTGGCGGCGCCGTTCCTCGTGCACACCGTGGCGGCGGTCTCCACGCGGCCCGGCAGGTCGCCCCGGGTGGCGAGCAGCCGGCTCGGCCACACCTCGGTCCGGGAAGGCGAGGGCACCACGGTGGAGGTGACCCTCGCCGACTGCGAGGACGTCGAGCACGCGGTGGTCTCGCTGGCACGCGGCAGCTATACGTCGATGCAACCTGCCAGCGGCGTCGTCGGGACCTCCGAGGCGCTTCCAGGCGAGCGGATCGCCATGTCGGTCGACGTGGCGTCGCTGCGCTGGGGTCGTCGTGGCGTCGGCGAGGGGGTGGTCGCAGCGACCGACCCCTGGGCCGCTCGACGATGGGGACCGGTCCGGTTGCTGCCGGGGATGCTCACGACCCTGCCGCTGCCGGGGGCCTTCGACAGCCGGGCCCCGGTCCCGCACCCGGTGGGCCTGGTGGGGACCCACCCCGCTCGGCGCACGGGCGACGGGAGCGAGTTCGCCAGCATCCGGCGCTTCCAGCCCGGAGACCGGCTCCGGCGGGTGCACTGGCGGGTGTCCCTGCGGACCCGGGAGCTTCACGTCACCAGCACCGTCGCGGAGGAGGACAGCAGCGTGCTGCTGCTCGTCGACAGCGGGGTGGACATCGGCATCAGCGAAGGGATCCGGGGCGCGGCCAGCACGCTCGACGTGTCGGTGAGGGCAGCAGGGGCGCTCGCCGAGCACTACCTCCACCAGGGCGACCGGGTCGGCCTGCGGGTGCTGGGCTCGACCGAGCGCAACGCCGTCGCGGTCGGAGGCGGGCGTCGCCACCTCCGGCGGGTGCTCGACACCCTCGCGCGGATCACCCCCGGAGAGCACCACGATGTGGCCACGGGTCGGATGCGGTTCCGGGTCCCGGCCGGCGCCGTGGTCGTCGTACTCTCCCCGATGCTCTCCGAGCACGCGGTCGGCGCCACCGTAGGGCTTGCCCGGAGCGGCATCACCGTGGTCGTCGTGGACACCCTTCCGGCCGGGCTCGTCGGCGATGTCTCGGCCGAGGCGTTGGGAGGCGAGGCGGGCGACCGGAGACAGACCGTGGCGTGGCGGATGCGGCTGATCGAGCGCGACCACCTGCTCGCACGTGTCACGCGGGTGGGGGTGCCGGTCGTCGCATGGCAGGGCCCAGGCACCCTTGACTCGGTGCTGCGCGGGCTCGGCCGACGACTGCGCAGTCCGCGGACGGTGGCGCGATGAGCTTGTTGACGGGCGCAAGCGGGCACCTGGACCGGGTCGTGCGGGCGAGTTTCCAGCAGCGGGTGTTGAGAGGCGTCGCCGGGGTGGCGGCGGCGGGATTCCCTGTGCTGGTGGGCATCGCGGGTGGCAGCGCGCATCCTTGGGGTGGGGCCTTCCTCGTGCTGCTGGCCGTCGGACTGGTGCTGATGCCGGACTCGGGTTTCCCCCTTGCCTGGATGTCGGCGGCGACGCTGCTGTGGGTGGCGTCGATGCCAGACGCGCTCGAGGCCTCCGTGCTCGTGGCCGCCGGGGACCTGGTCGTGGTTCACCTGGCCTGCACGATCGCCGCCTACGGCCCCCCGGAGCTCACGGTGCCTGCCGGCCTGGTGCGGCTGTGGCTGGCCCGGGCCGCCCTGATGGTCTCGGTGACGGCACTGCTGTGGCTGGCGACACGGTTCTTCGGGGTGCTCGACGTGCCGGCGAGCGCCGTCGTGTTCAGCACGGGGCTCTGTCTGGTCGCGGCGTGGGCGCTCGTCCTGCTGCCACGCCTGGTGACTCGGGACGGGGCGCCCGACTCGTAGGGTGAGGTCCGTGGATGCCCGGGAGCGCGAGGACTACGTCGAGGCGGTGCTGTCGCTGGTGGAGCGGGTGCCCGCGGGACGGGTGACGACGTACGGCGCCCTGGCCGCATGTGTCGGGACGGGCGGCCCGCGCCTGGTCGGTCGGGTGATGTCGACGTACGGCGGGCCGGTGCCGTGGTGGCGGGTCGTGCACTCCGACGGGACCCCGCCGATCGTCCACGACTCGGTCGCCACGCGGCGTCATCAGGCCGAAGGGACCCCGTTGCGCGCCTCGGGCAAGGTCGACCTGACGCAGGCCATGTGGTGGCCCGACGACCCCGACGACCCCGACGGCCCGGACGGCCCTGATCCGGTGGAGTCCGGACCGGACCTGTCGGCGCCCGGTGGTGGAATCGCCTGGTGACGACGTACCGGCTGACCTACCCGACCGCGGGTCGTGCCGTCGCGCCCGAGCTCGACGAGCACCAGCGCTCGGTCGTGGAGCATCCGGGCGGGCCGCTGCTCGTGCTGGCCGGCCCGGGCACCGGCAAGACCACCACCCTGGTGGAGGCCGTCGTCGAGCGGATCGAGCAC
>JBPCND010000118.1:0-2842 GCA_051001655.1 Nocardioides sp.
TCGGCGTCAGAGCTCGCGAGGTCGACGACGCGGGCCGTCGAGCAGGGGAGACGACGACGTACTCAGCTCCCGTCGTGATCGCCTGTGACGGCGTCTCCGCTCGGATCGCGACCGCCCTCGGCCTGGAGCGGCGCGACGACCGTCCGATGGGTGTGGCGGTCCGGGCCTACTACGAGACGCCGCGTCACGACGACCGGTGGATGGAGTCCTGGCTCGAGCTCTGGGACCGGCCGGAGGACCCGGCGCGGCCACAGGACCGGCAGCTGCTGCCGGGCTACGGCTGGATCTTCGGGGTCGGCGACGGCACCGCCAACGTCGGGCTCGGCATCCTGAACACCTCGCAGGCGTTCCAACGGGTCGACTACAAGGACATCCTCAAGCGCTGGCTCGACCAGACGCCCGAGGAGTGGGGCTTCCGCGACGAGAACCGGGTCGGCCGGATCGGGTCGGCTGCGTTGCCGATGGCCTTCAACCGCAAGCCGCACTACACCCGCGGGGTGCTGCTCGCCGGCGACTCGGGTGGCATGGTGAACCCGTTCAACGGCGAGGGTATCGACTACGCCATGGAGTCCGGGCACATCGCGGCCGAGACCGTCGTCGCGGCCCTCGCGCTGCCTGAGGGGCCCGCCCGTGAGCGTGGGCTGCACGGCTACGCCGCCGAGCTCGAGGCGACCTATGGCGGCTATTTCACCCTGGGTCGGGTCTTCGCCAAGATGATTGGCAACCCCACGTTCATGAGGCAGGCCACCAAGCACGGTCTGCCCCGCACGACCTTGATGAAGTTCACCTTGAAGCTGATGGCGAACCTCACCGACCCGCGCGACGGCGACGTCTCGGACAGGGTGATCAACGCGTTGGCCAAGGCGGTCCCGGCGGCCTAGCCGGCCCGGGACCAACCAGACCGAGCACCACAGGACAGGAGGAGGAGCGATGGAGCTGTACACACCCGTTCTCGCACTTGGGTTGCTCGCAGCCGGTTTCGCGGTCTTCTCGGTGGTCATGAGCACCCTGGTCGGCCCCAAGCGCTACAACCGCGCCAAGGTCGACAGCTACGAATGCGGCATCGAGCCCACGCCGCAGGCACTCGGTGGCGGAAGGTTCCCGGTGAAGTACTACATCACCGCCATGTTGTTCATCGTCTTCGACATCGAGATCGTCTTCCTCTACCCGTGGGCCGTGCACTTCGACGCGCTCGGCATGTTCGGACTCGTCGAGATGGTCATCTTCATCGCCACGGTCTTCGTGGCCTATGCCTACGTCTGGAGGCGCGGCGGCCTCGAATGGGACTGAGCAGCGTGACGAATTTGGGACTGAGCAGCGTGACGAATCCGAGCGAAGCGAGGCGGGACTGACTCATGGGTCTTGAGGAGAAGCTCCCCAGCGGGGTGCTGCTGACCACCGTCGAGGGGGTCGCCGGCTACATGCGCAAGGCCTCGATGTGGCCGGCGACGTTCGGGCTGGCGTGCTGCGCCATCGAGATGATGACCTCGGGCGGTCCCCGCTACGACCTGGCGCGCTTCGGGATGGAGGTCTTCCGGGCCTCGCCGCGACAGGCCGACCTGATGATCGTCGCCGGGCGGGTCAGCCAGAAGATGGCCCCGGTCCTCCGCCAGATCTACGACCAGATGCCCGATCCCAAGTGGGTGCTCGCGATGGGGGTCTGCGCGAGCTCGGGAGGGATGTTCAACAACTACGCCATCGTCCAGGGCGTGGACCACGTGGTCCCCGTGGACATGTATCTCCCCGGCTGTCCGCCGAGGCCGGAGATGCTCATCGACGCGATCCTCAAGCTCCACGACCAGGTGCAGGCCACCAAGCTCGGTTCGAACCGGCTAGCCCAGATCGAGTCGACCGAGACCGACGCGTTGCGTGCGCTGCCGACCTCGGAGATGAAGGGACTGCTCCGGTGAGCGAGGACGACAAGCAGCGGGAAGGGCCCGACCCCGACGAGACGCTGCAGCGGTCCCCCGAGATCACCGAAGGCACGGACCGTGACGCGACCGACAACGCGCCCGAGAACACCCTCCCGGTCGACCCGGACCAGCTCCAGCCCGAGGTGGTCGGGGTCCGACACGGGATGTTCGGCGTACGCGGCTCCGGGGACACCTCCGGCTACGGAGGCCTGGTGAGGCCGGTCGCGATGCCGGGCGGGACGGCGCGCCCCTACGGCGGCTGGTTCGACGACTTCACCGGCACCCTGGAAAGCGCATTGGGCTCCCAAGGCGTCGACACCGCGGTGGAGAAGGTGGTCGTCCATCGCGGTGAGATCACGCTGTTCGTACGACGTGAGGACCTGCTCGCCGTCGTACGCCTGCTCCGCGACGAGGAGAGGCTCCGCTTCGAGGTGTGCGCCGGAGTCTCGGGTGTGCACTACCCGGGCGACGAGGGCCGCGAGCTGCACGCGGTCTACCACCTGCTCTCGATGACCCACAACCGTCGGATCCGGCTCGAGGTCAGCTGCCCCGACGCCGACCCGCACATCCCGTCGGTGGTGTCGGTCTACCCGACCAACGACTGGCACGAGCGAGAGACCTACGACTTCTTCGGCATCATCTTCGACGGGCACCCGTCGTTGACCAGGATCCAGATGCCCGACGACTGGCCGGGCCACCCCCAGCGGAAGGACTACCCGCTCGGCGGGATCCCCGTCGAGTACAAAGGTGCCACCATCCCACCGCCCGACACGCGGAGGAGCTACAGCTGATGCCATCGACACGCAGCACCACCGGAACCGGCCGGACCGGCCAGCAAGATCCTTACGCCCAGTCGCAGGACGCCGGAGAGGGCAGGGTCTTCACCGTCACCGGCCAGGACTGGGACTCGGTCGTGAGCGGCATCACCG
>JBPCND010000119.1:0-10770 GCA_051001655.1 Nocardioides sp.
CCGCAGGAGGACGTGTGGCGCGCCGATCTGCGTCATGTCGCAGAGCGGTTGGCCCATCACGACGGTGAGAGCCTGGTGTGATCCTCCCCGCCGAGTTGGCGCGTTCGCCCGTGGCGATGCGCCCACCCCCCCGTCTCTCGGCGTGCGGATGCGCCGACTCGGCGGGCTTGCCCACGGGGAGAGGCTGGCACGGTGAGCGACCTACGACCGGCCGGCCCGGACGGCGGTGTCGAGCCGGCTGAGCCGGATCCGCGCCGCTGGCGGATCCTCGCCGTGACCCTGGTGATCGGGTTCATGTCGCTGCTCGATGTCACCATCGTCAACGTCGCGCTGCCCTCGATCCGACAGGGGCTCGACGCCTCGTCGGCCGGTGTCCAGTGGATCGTCTCGGGATACGCGCTGACGTTCGGCCTCACGCTGGTGGCAGGCGGGCGGCTCGGAGATGCCTACGGCCGGCGGCGGATGATGCTGATCGGCCTCATCGGCTTCATCGCCAGCAGCGCCGCGGTGGGGCTCTCCCCGGGCGAGGGGACGGTGATCGCGGCGCGACTCGTGCAGGGCGTTGCCGCCGGACTGCTCACCCCGCAGAGCTCCGGGCTGATCCAGCAGCTGTTCCGTGGCCCAGAACGCGGGCGTGCCTTCGGATACTTCGGGCTCACCGTCTCCATCTCGGCCGCGACCGGTCCGATCCTGGGCGGCCTGATCATCGCCGCCCTCGGCGAGGACTACGGGTGGCGGGCGATCTTCCTCGTCAACGTCCCGATCGGCCTGATGGCGCTGGTGTTCGTGGCACGCCTGGTGCCCGGACGGCTCGCCCACGAGGACAGCGGCGGCACGGAGCTCGACCTGCTGGGCGCCGTACTCCTCGGGGCGGGGGTGCTCTGCGTGCTGTTGCCCCTGGTGGCGGTGATGAGCGGTCCGTCACCGGTCCTGGCGCTGCTGCTCGGCGCGCCGATGCTGCTGGTCGCCTTCAACCGCTGGGAGCGGCGGCTCGTTGCGCGCGGCAGTGCGCCGCTGCTGGACGTGGCGCTGCTCGGCCGGGCGCCGGGATACGCGTCGGGTATCGCCGTCGGAACGCTCTACTTCACCGGCTTCACGGGGGTCTTCCTGGTCCTGTCTGTCCATCTCCAGGAGGCGCTCGGCTTCTCGCCCCTGTCGACCGGCCTGTTGCTGACACCCTTCGCAGCCGGTTCGGCGCTGACCTCCACGTCGGCCGGGCGGTGGGTCTCCCGGATCGGGCGAAGGGTCACCGTGATCTCGCTCGTCGTCGTCATCGTCGGGCTGGCCGCGGTGGCGGTGGTCGTGCCCGGTCACGACGGAACCGGGCTCTGGGTGCTGCTCGTGCTGCCGCTGCTGCTCGCCGGACTCGGCGGTGGCGGTGTCGTCTCGCCGAACTTCACGTTGACCCTCGCTGACGTGCCGCCGCGGATGGGCGGGGCCGCCGGCGGCGCCTTGCAGACCGGGCAGCGGATCGGCTCCGCGGTGGGCGCCGCTTTGATGATGACCGCCTACCAGGTGACCTCGTCGCAGGCCGACGACACCGCGGCGGGTCTGCGAGCGGCGCTAGGGACCGCCCTGGTGCTGATCGTCGCCGCCCTGGTGCTCGCCGTCAGGGACCTGCGCCTCGATGCCGGACGCGAGCTCGTCCCGCACTGAACGCGCACCTCTCCCGTCGGTTCGGAACCGGCGAGGGGTCGGAACCCGGGGGGCTCGTGTGCGCGTCACAGTGGGGACACGCAGGAACGGAGGTCCGATGCGAAGCCTCGTCATTACCGCGTCCGCCGCTGCGGCGTTGCTCGCAGGCTGTGGTTCCTCGACCGTCGTCGACGGGGCGACCCGCGATCCGGTCGGGACCAACCAGGCCGAGGATTCCACGCCGGTCGTGGCGGAACGCGACCCGTTGGTTACCTGCGGCGGACCTGGGTTCGCTGTCTCAGCGATGAGCGGTGGCGTCGATGGCCTCGCGGACCGAGACGAGGTCGCCGCCGCGCTCGAACGCCTCGTCGCCGAGGCGGGGATCGACGCGCCGCCGGCCTTGCGGGACCGGGACGTTGACGAGGCACAGTGGTTCGTGCTCGGTGACTCCGGCGGGGTGCTGACGGTCGCGACCGGGCGCTGGAACCGCAACGGACCGGGGCCGGACGGCCAGGTGGTCTGGCTCGAGCGGATCGCGGACGGGTGGGATGCCGCCGGATGGGGCGGCTGCAGGCTTGCTCCCGTCGCACCGCCTGGCCGCACCTGGGTCGAGGTGACGGCGCAAGCGCCCGACCTGGCTCCGTCGGCAACCTCGGTGCCCGTGATGGTCAGCGAGCGCGACTGCACCGGTGGCCGGGATCCGGGGCCGTTCCTGGGCACGCCGCGGGTCGTCGAGGAGGCGCAGGCGGTGACGATCTATTGGGCCAGCACACCGCCCCAAGGCGCAGCGGAGTGCCCCGGCAACCCTTGGGTCAGGCGCGTGCTAGAGCTGCAGGAGCCCCTGGGGGATCGGGAGATATTGGACGGTTCGATCTGGCCGCCGCGCCCAGCAGTGCTCACTCCACGTTGAAGGCGCTGGCACCGGAGGGTGCGGCGGCCTCCGACTCGACCTGCTCCACGTCGGCATGCGACGGGCCGGTGCGACACCACTCGACCAGCGCCTCGACAGCCTCGGTCGTCCCCTCGAAATGACCGGCCACCGACCGGTCCGCCTCATTGCGGACCCAGCCGAAGACGCCGAGCCGCTCGGCCTCCTGACTGCATCGGAATCGGAACCCGACCCCCTGGACGGCGCCGCGCACCGTCACGTCCCGCGCCGTGCGGTGGTCGCCGTCAACCATGCCGCTCACCCTGCCACGTCGCCCAGCCCGCCGAGTCGTCGCATCTACACCCGCCCGGCAGTGCCCGGGTCGTCCATCTGCACGTGCGGACGCGCCGACTCGGCCGGGCTCAAGGCGTGCGGACGCGCCGACTCGGCGGGTTCACAGGATCGCGCCGGGGGTGTAGGTCGCCGCGTCCGGATAGCGCGACGTGACCTGCTCGATCCGGCGTACGACGGCCTGCACCTGCTCGACTGCGGCGCCGGTGAACGTGATCGGCTCAGTCACCAGGGACTCGAGCTGTGCCGCGGTGAGGCCGAGCCGCTCGTCGGCCGCGAGCCGCTCGAAGACGTCGTTGTCGGCCTGGCCCTGCCGCATCGCCAGCGCGACACCCACCGCCGCCTGCTTGACCGCCTCGTGCGCTGCCTCCCGGCCGACACCGTTGCGCACCGCGGCCATCAGCACCTTGGTCGTCGTGAGGAACGGGAGGTACCGGTCGAGCTCGCGCTGCACGACCGCGGGGAACACCCCGAACTCGTCGAGCACCGTCAGGAACGTCTGGAACAAGCCGTCGGTGGCGAAGAACGCGTCGGGGAGGGCCACCCGGCGTACGACGGAGCAGGAGACGTCCCCCTCGTTCCACTGGTCCCCGGCCAGCTCGCTCACCATCGACAGGTGGCCGCGGAGCACGACTGCGAGGCCGTTCACACGCTCGGCGGACCGGGTGTTCATCTTGTGGGGCATGGCCGAGGAGCCGACCTGACCCTCCTTGAAACCTTCCGTGACCAGCTCGAGGCCGGCCCTCAGCCGAAGGGCGGTGGCGAGGTTCGACGGACCCGAGACGACCTGCACGAGAGCCGAGACGACGTCGAAGTCGAGCGAGCGGGGATAGACCTGACCGACCGAGGTCAGCACCCGCTCGAAGCCGAGGTGGGTCGCCACCCGTTCCTCCAGCCTGGCGAGGGCCGCGGCGTCACCGTCGAGCAGGTCGAGCATGTCCTGGGACGTGCCGACCGGCCCCTTGACCCCGCGCAACGGGTAGCGCACGACCAGGTCCTCCAGCCGCTCGAGCGCGACCAGCAGCTCGTCGGCCACCGTGGCGAACCGCTTGCCGAGGGTGGTTGCCTGCGCCGCGACGTTGTGCGACCGCCCGGTCATCACCAACGACTGGTGCTCCGAGGCCAGCCTCCCGAGCCGCGCCAGGGACGCCACGACGCGGTCGCGGACCACCAGGAGCGAATCACGAACCTGGAGCTACTCGAAGTTCTCGGTGAGGTCGCGCGAGGTCATCCCCTTGTGGATGTGCTCGTGGCCCGCCAGCGCGCAGAACTCCTCGATTCGCGCCTTCACGTCGTGCCGGTTCACCCGCTCGCGCGCCGCGATGGAGTCGAGATCGACGACCTCGAGGACCGCCTCATAGGCCTCGACCACACCGTCGGGGACGGCGACCCCGAGGTCCCGCTGCGCCCGGAGCACCGCGACCCAGAGCTTCCGCTCCAGGACGATCTTGTGCTCGGGCGACCAGATCCGCACGAGGTCGGCGCCGGCGTACCGGGTGGCGAGGACGTTGGGCACGAACGGTGCTGTCATGTGATTCAGACCCCCGCGGCGATGTCGGTGCGATGGTGGGCGCCGTCGATGCTGATCAGGCCGACGCCGTCGTAGGCCCGGGCCCGCGCCTCGGCCAGCGACGATCCGGTCGCCGTGACGGCGAGGATCCGGCCCCCGGCGCTCACCAGCCGGCCGTCGTCGTCGACCCCGGTGCCGGCGTGGATGACGTCCACCCCCTCGAGCGCGTCGGCACCGTCGATGCCCTCGATCGGGTCGCCTGTGCGGGGCGTGCCGGGGTAGTTCGCCGCAGAGAGGACCACCGCGACCGCTGCGCCCGTCCGCCACCGCAGTGGGCCGACCTCGTCGAGGCGCCCGTCGGCCGCGGCCCGGAGGAGCACTCCCAGCGGCGACTCGAGCAGCGCCAGCAACGGTTGCGTCTCCGGGTCGCCGAACCGGGCGTTGAACTCCACGACCCGGATGCCCAACCCGGTCAGGGCGAGACCGGCGTAGAGCAGCCCCACGAAGGGCGAGCCACGCCGGGCCAGCTCGTCGACGGTCGGCTGCAGCACGCGGTCGGTGACCTCGGCGACGAACCCGTCCGGCAGCCACGGCAGCGGCGTGTAGGCACCCATGCCGCCGGTGTTCGGGCCCGCGCCGCCGTCGAGGGCACGCTTGAAGTCCTGGGCGGGCAGCATCGGCACGACCGTCCGGCCGTCGGTGATCGCGAAGAGCGAGACCTCTGGGCCGTCGAGGTATTCCTCGATCACGACCCGCTCACAGGCGGTCGCGTGTGCCAGCGCCTCGGCCCGGTCCTCGGTCACGACCACGCCCTTGCCGCCGGCGAGCCCGTCGTCCTTGACCACGTGAGGCGGACCGAAGGCGTCGAGGGCGGCCGCGGCCTGCTCCTCGGTGGTGCAGATATGTGCCATCGCGGTGGGTACGCCGGCCGCGGCCATCACGTGCTTGGCGAAGGCCTTCGAGCCCTCCAAGGCGGCCGCCGACCGGGACGGGCCGAAGCAGGAGACACCGGCCTCGCGTACGGCGTCGGCGACCCCGGCGACGAGGGGAGCCTCCGGGCCGACCACCACGAGGTCGACGGACAGGTCACGGGCGAGTCCGGCGACCGCCGTACCGTCGAGCACATCCACCGCGTGCAGCGTCGCGCACGACGTCATGCCGGGGTTGCCGGGGGCGACGTGCACCTCGGTCACGGACGGGTCGCGGGAGAGCGCGAGGGCCAGTGCGTGCTCACGTCCGCCGCCGCCGATGACCAGCGTCCTCACTCGGAGCCCCCCGCACGGTGCGAGCGCAGCGAGCCGCGTCGTGCGGTGCTCATCGCAGGACCACGGTCTGCTCGCGCCCCGGTCCGACACCCACCGCCCAGAACGGTGCACCTGACATCTCCTCGAGCGCCTGCACGTAGGCCCGCGCGTTCTTTGGCAGCTCGTCGAAGGTGCGTGCCCCGGAGATGTCGGTCTGCCAACCGTCGAAGAACTCATAGATCGGCTCGGCGTGGTGGAACTCCGACTGCGTCATCGGCATCTCGTCGTGCCGGACGCCGTCGATCTGGTAGCCCACACAGACCGGGATCCGCTCCCAGCTGCCGAGGACATCGAGCTTGGTGAGGCAGAACTCGGTGAGCCCGTTGATCCGCGCGGCGTAGCGCGCGACGACGGCGTCGTACCAGCCGCAGCGCCGGTTGCGTCCGGTGCTGACGCCCACCTCGCCGCCGATCTCCCAGAGCTTCTCGCCGTCGGCGTCGAACAGCTCGGTGGGGAACGGACCGGCGCCCACCCGTGTGGTGTAGGCCTTGACCACCCCGATGACGCGGTCGATGCGCGTGGGGCCGACCCCGGAGCCGGTACAGGCACCCCCGGCGACCGGGTTGCTGGACGTGACGAACGGGTAGGTGCCGTGGTCGACGTCGAGCATCGTCGCCTGGGCGCCTTCGAACAGCACCGTCCTGCCCTCGTCGAGGGCGCGGTTGAGCAGCAGGCTGGTGTCGGCGATCATCGGCCGGAGCCGGTCGACGTAGGACAGCAGGTCCTCGACCACCTCCTCGACGGTGATCGCGCGGCGGTTGTAGACCTTGGCGAGGATGTGGTTCTTCAGGTCCAGCGACGCCTCGACCTTGTCGCGCAGGATCTTCTCGTCGAGCAGGTCGGCGACCCGGATGCCGGTCCGGTTGATCTTGTCGGCATAGGCCGGTCCGATCCCGCGGCCCGTCGTACCGATCTGGTTCTTGCCGAGGAAGCGCTCGGTCACCTTGTCCATCGTCGTGTGGTAGGAGGTGATCAGGTGTGCGTTGGAGGAGACGACGAGTCGGCTGGTGTCGACACCGCGCTCGTTCATGCCGTCCACCTCACGGAACAGCGCACCGGGGTCGACCACCACACCGTTCGCAATCACCGACACGCATCCCGGGGTCAGGATCCCGCTCGGGAGCAGATGGGTGGCGAACTTCTCACCGTTCACGACGATCGTGTGACCGGCATTGTTTCCGCCTGACGTGCGCACGCAATAATCAAGGGACGAGCCGAGCTGGTCGGTCGCCTTGCCCTTGCCCTCGTCGCCCCACTGAGCTCCGAGGATCACGACTGCGGGCATCCGGGACCCCCTCTCACGGACCGGCGGACGGGGCCGGGAACGACAAGGCCCCGCGTGCAACAGCACCGGGGCTCTTGCGGCCCAACGTTATCACCAGCGGCAGGCATGATCCGGGCTCGGTGCCGTCCCGGGAAGCACGAGGGCCCCTCCGGGTACTGTCCGTCCCGTGGACGCCCTTCTGCTGATCACGAACGCGGACGCCGGCAGCAACGAGGCCGAGCGTCTGGAGTCCGCGCTCCGGATCCTGCGCGCACACGCCGACGTCGAGGTTGCCGCGACGCACGACCAGGGCGAGCTCGACGGCGTCCTGCACCGCCGCGGCAACCGCACTGTGGTCGTCGCCGGAGGGGACGGCAGCCTGCACGCGGTCATCGCGGCGCTCCACCGTCGCAACGAGCTCAAGGACACGGTCGTCGGACTGCTGCCGCTCGGCACCGGCAACGACTTCGCCCGTGGTGTCGACATCCCCCTCGAGCCCGACGAAGCAGCCGAGGTGATCATCCACGGCCGGGTGCGGCCGGTCGACGTGATCGTCGACTGCGTCGGAGAGATCGTCGTCAACAACGTGCACGTCGGGGTCGGCGCGCAGGCCAGCCACAACGCGCGCACCTGGAAGAAGGTGCTGGGTCGCGGCGGTTACGTCCTCGGCGCCATCACGGCCTCGATCAGGCCACCGTTCTTCCGGTTCCGCGTCGTGGTCGACGGCGAGGTCGTCGCCGACATGGACCGCCACGTCGTCCAGGTGGCGATCGGAAACGGCTCGACCGTGGGCGGCGGCACCGAGCTGACCCCTCACGCGGTCACCAGCGACGGCGAGCTCGACGTGATGATCTCTTTCGCAGTCGGTCCGCTGGCCCGGTTGGGCTACGTCGCCAAGCTCAGGTCCGGGCGTCACCCCGAGCGTGACGACGTGCTCTACGTGCGCGGGTCCAGCGTCTCGGTCTCGGGTCAACCCTTCTACTGCAGTGCCGACGGTGAGCTCTACGGTCCCGAGCGCAACCGCACCTGGCGGATCGAGCCGGCGGCATTCCAGATGCCGCTGCCTGTCTCGAACCGCTGAGCAGCACAGGTCGTCCCCGCGCCGTGCCGGCCGCTCACCGGCCGCTCACCGGCCGCTCACAACAGGCCGCGTCGCACGGCCTCCACCCCGGCCTGGAATCTTGACGAGGCATCGAACTCGTCCATCAGCTCCGCGATCCGGCGACGGACCGTCCTGAGGCTCTGGCCGAGAGTACGTGCGATCTGCTCGTCCTTGGAGCCTCGGGCCAGCTGGTCGAGCAGCAGCGTCCGTGCGCTCTCCTGAGTGGCGTCGCGCTGACCGCCCGGTCCACCGATTCCCGGGACAACGAGTGCACGATCCCAGAGGCTCTCGAAGAGCATGCTGAGCGACGCCACCAGGGCGGGCTGCTCGATGACGAGCACCGTGTCGTCGGCCACGTCGAACCGGTGCGGAAGGATCGCCACGGAGTCGCCGATCACGGCAAGGCGACCTGGTACGTCGGCGAGGATCCGGACGTGTTCGCCGAGCCCCGCACGCCGCCGTACTGCCTCCGCAGCCTCGTGCAGTGCCCGAGCCGGATAGATCACCCTCGACCTGCGTCCCTCCCGGAGCGGGGCGGCGACCCATTGGTCGGCGGCCTCGGCGTCCGGCAGCCGCCACTGGTCCGAGCGCAGCCACATCAGGTCGCCGCCGTGCTCGGCGGCCAGCCCGCGCAGGGTGTCCAGAACCTGATCGGTCGGGATCGACCGGATCGTGACCCGGTCGTGGGTCCGCTCGTGGAACTTCTGGTGCTCGGCCGTGAGGACCGGAATGAGACCGCGGAGTGCGTTGAGCTGCACCTGGACGCCTGCGAGCCGGCTGTTCTCGTCGGCGATGACCCGGTTCAGCGCCTGCTCCGGCGGAAAGGCGCGGACGGTCTCCTCGCGGACGTCGACGAGCCCGGCACCGGTCAGCTTGGCCAACAGGTCGCGGACGCCGTCGGGGGACAGTCGGAGGAGGTCAGCGGCCTCGCCGACACCCATCGGCGCCCGGCGCAGCAGGGTCCGGTAGGCCTCCGCGTCGGCCGCGGTGAACCCGAGCACGGCGAGCGGTGACAGCGTCGTGGGGGGACCAGGCACGATGGCAGCATAGTGCCGATGGCAACAAGCGGACTCTCCATCGCCCGAGAACCCTGAGATCCTCCAGTCCAGGCCGACCGGGCCTCCTGCTGGGGGGCTCCGGATGCCGGGTCGGCCGACCACTCGGAGCGCCGGAATCGCAGCAGGGGACGATTCCGGCGCTTCGCCCGCGGCTCGTCCAGGCCATGTGGCGCGGGGGTACGGACGCCTAACACGCGGCATGCCCGCGCGGGACCGTCCACACCGATGGGCACGTCACGTCGACCCATCGCAACTGGGCACCCGGGGCGATGCGACCTCACCGCGACACGTGACGGAACCACGCGGTCCGGTCGAGTGGGTCGAAGCCGGTCCGACGCCGCGACGGCAGCCGACTGGCCGTTACTGGGGCGGGACGGTCGAGTCGTCTCACCAGCACGCCCTCGCCGCGGGTGAGATCCGGGAGCCGCGAGGCGAGGTCCGGGACCGCTGCCGAGGGTAGGTGGCTGGCGATCCGCGTGTAGCCCCCGGCCGCAGCAGTGTCCAGTGTCGATGCGCCCAGTCGGCCCAGCAGCGGCGCGACCGAGCCGAACACCTCGTCGGGCAGCTCCAGCTCGAACCGGTCGACCGGCTGGCACACCCGGGTGCCGGCCTGCGCCAACGCCGCCATCACGACCACGGGGGCCAGGTTGCGGAAGTCGGCGGCCACGCTGGAGATCGACTTGTCGAACTTCTGATGCGGCTTGCTCTGGCGTGGGAAGTAGCCCGACTCCGTCATCGTCACCACGCAGTCGGTGACCGCCCACCCGTGCAGCCCCTGGCGCAGCGCCGACCGCACACCCTCCTCGGTCGCAGTGACGAATGCCGGGGGAAGGTTGCCCCGCTCGACACCGGGTGAGAACTCGATGCCGTGCCCGGTCGATGCCGCCTCGACCCGCAGCCCGATCCCGGCCAGATAGGGGTTGCCGCCCGTCCTGATCCGGTCCACCGATGCGCCGGTCCCGATGACCCGCTCGAGGCACACCACTGACGTCTCCAGGAAGCGCGCCCTGACGCCGTAGCGCTGCTCCAGCAGTGCCGCGATCACTTCCTTCTGGACCTCGCCGTGCAGGCTCACTGCCGCCTCGCCGTCGACCTCGTCCAGGCGAAGGTCGATGAGCGGGTCCTCTTCCGCGAGCTCTGTCAGACCGGCGTAGAGCGCTGTGCGCTTGGTGGGGTCCTCCGGCTCGACGAGTGCCTGCAGCGTGGCCGGCGGGAAGCGGTGGGTACGGCGCCGCGGCGGGCGCCCCAGGGTGTCCCCGATCCGCGCGGTCGGCCCACGCACAACGGCGATCTGGCCGGCCCGCGCGACTGCGTCCACTGTCACCCCGCCCGGCTCGCTGACCGCCACCTCCGTCACCCGCTCCGGCCGCCGGTCGCCGATCGCCACCCGGTCCCGCACCCGGAGCTCGCCCGACCACAGCCGGATCCACGCGCGCCGGCCGCGCTCGTCCCGGTCGACGGCGAACACCGTGCCGGCAAGGGCGCCCTCACGGCCAGGCGTCCGAGACAGGATCCCGGTGAGCACCTGACGCAGCTCCGAGGTGCCTGCGCCCGTGATGGCCGACCCGCACACGAGCGGTGTCAGCGCGCCACGGCGTACTCCTTGCCGCAGTGCCCGCAGCACGTCCCCGCGCCGGGCGGGCTCCCCGGCCACCCAGCGCGCGAGCACCCGGTCGTC
>JBPCND010000120.1:0-5602 GCA_051001655.1 Nocardioides sp.
CCACGCCGCCGACTTCACGGTCCGCCGGGTCGAGGCGGCACTCGCGAACCTCGCCGAGTCGGCCCCGTCGACGTACACCGAGTCCGGCCGCTCCTACCCCGATTCGTCTGCGGTCCGCCACCGTGAAACCCCCCATAAAGCGCAGACGAATCGGGTGGAACCGGGGATCAGCTGAGCTGGTCGGGGGCAACCCGGGACTTGTGCCCCTCGTCCTCCCCGGCAGGACCGCCCTCTCCCCGGTCCGAGCCGCGGGACCCCTCGTCCGAGCCGCGTGGCCCCTGGGGCTCCAGCCGCACGATGATCGACTTCGACGTCGGGCAGTTGCTGCAGAGGGCGGTCGAGTCGAGGGGGACGAGCGGGTTGGTCTCCGGGTAGTACGCCGCTGCGCACCCCCGCGGCTGCTCGTAGGGCACCACCCGGAAGTCGTCGGCCCGCCGCTGTGATCCGTCGCTCCACTCACTGACCAGGTCGACGACCTGGTCGGCCCGGAGACCCAGCGCGGTGATGTCGTCGGGGTGCACGAACACGACGCGACGACCGCCCGAGACACCACGGTAGCGGTCGTCGAGACCGTAGATCGTGGTGTTGAACTGGTCGTGGGACCGCAGCGTCTGCATCAACAGCCGGCCCTCCGGCACGTGCAGCACGTCGAGCGGGCTGACGGCGAAGACGGCGCGTCCCTCCTTGGTGGGAAAGGTGCGCGAGTCCCGCGGCGGGTGTGGGAGCACGAAGCCACCCGGCCGATGAGTCTTCTCATCGTACGCCGCGCAGCCCGGCACCACGCGCCCGATCCGGCGACGGATCTCGGAGTAGTCCGAGCGGAAGGCCCCCCACGGCAGGTCGTAGCGGTCACCGAGCACGGCCAGCGCCACCGAGCAGACGATGTCCACTTCGGACCTGAGCTCGTCACTGGCCGGCTTCAGCGGCCCCTGCGAGGCGTGCACCGCCGACATCGAGTCCTCGACGGTGACGCGCTGGACCCGGCCCCCGGTGTGGTCCCGCTCGGTCCGCCCCAGCGTCGGCAGGAGCAAGGCAGTCTTGCCAGGCACCACATGTGAGCGGTTGAGCTTGGTCGAGATCTGGACGGTGAGGTCGGCGTTGGCCATCGCCTGCTCGGTCACGTGGGTGTCGGGAGCCGCCTCCGTGAAGTTGCCGCCGAGCGCGAAGAAGACCTTCGCCGTGCCGTCCCGCAGCGCGCGGATCGACTCGACGGTGTCGAGGCCGTGCTCGCGGGGTGGGTCGAAGCCGAACTCGTCGGCCAGCGCGTCCAGGAAGTGCGCCGGAGGACGCTCCCAGATCCCCATCGTGCGGTCGCCCTGGACGTTGGAGTGACCGCGCACCGGACAGAGACCGGCTCCCGGCTTGCCGATGTTGCCCTGCATCAGGGCCACGTTGGTGATCTCCTTGATGGTGGCCACGGCGTTGCGGTGCTGGGTGATGCCCATAGCCCAGCAGATGACGGTGGCCGAGGAGTCCCGGAACATCTGCGCAGCCTGCTCGATCAGGGACCGGGACAGGCCGGTCGCCCTCTCGACGGCCGCCCAGTCCAGGCCGGCGACGTGGGCCGCCCACTGGTCGAAGCCGACGGTGTGCCGCTCCACGAAGTCACGGTCGACGTGACCGGACTCCAGCAGCAGCGCGCCGATCGCCTGGAACAGCGCGAGGTCGCCGTTGACCCGCACCGGCAGATGCAGGTCCGCCAACGGCGTACCCCTGCCGACCAGACCGGTGACCTTCTGTGGGTTGTTGAACTTGACCAGGCCGGCTTCCTTCAGCGGGTTGATCGCCAGGATGCGGGCGCCGTTGTGCTTGGCCTCCTCCAGGGCGGTGAGCATCCGCGGGTGGTTGGTGCCCGGGTTCTGCCCCATGACCACGATCAGCTGGGCACGGTGGACGTCCTCGAGGCTCACGCTTCCCTTGCCGATCCCGATCGACTCCGCCAGCGCGATGGAGGTCGACTCATGACACATGTTCGAGCAGTCCGGCAGGTTGTTGGTGCCGAACGCGCGGATGAACAGCTGGTAGGCGAACGCCGCCTCGTTGGAGGTGCGCCCGGAGGTGTAGAACACTGCCTCGTCGGGATGGTCGAGCCGGTGGAGATGTCCTGCCACCAGGGCGAACGCGTCGTCCCAGCCGATCGGCTCGTAGTGGGTGCCACCCTCACGCAGCACCATCGGCTCGGTGAGCCTGCCCTGCTGGCCCAGCCAGTAGCCGGACCGGTCGGCCAGCTCGGCCACGCTGTGCCGCGCGAAGAACTCCCGGTCCACGCGGCGCAGGGTCGCCTCCTCCGTGACCGCCTTCGCGCCGTTCTCACAGAACTCCGCCGTGTGCCTGTGGTCCGGATCCGGGTCCGGCCACGCGCAACCCTGACAGTCGAACCCCGTGACCTGGTTGAGTCGGAGCAGGGTCTGGGCGGTGCGGCGTACGCCCATCTGCTCGACCGCTCGCTTCAACGAGACGGCGACGCCGGCGGCGCCGGCGGCGGCCTTCTTGGGGTGCGAGACCTCGACGTCGAGCTCGTTGATGTCGTGGTCGGGTGCGGACCTGGCCATGGTGTTACCCCTTGTCAGCTACCGGACGGTTCTCCCCTTCCTACCACCCTCATCCCGATTCGTCTGCGGTCCGCTTTCGTGAAATCCCCCATAAACCGCAGACGAATCGGGCTTGTCAGAACAGCGCCGAGGTGAGGTCCCGGCGTCCCTTGAGCACCCGCGGGTCGTCGTTGCCGACGGCGGCGAAGAGTCCGATCAGGTGCGTGCGTGCTCGGTCGCGGTCGTCGTCGGAGGTACGTCGGACCAGGTCGATCAGCCGGGCGAAGGCGTCGTCGACGTGGCCTCCGGCCATGTCGAGGTCGGCCACGAGCGTCTGCGCCTCGACGTCGTCGGGGCGGTCCGCCGCTGCCTGCCGCGCCGTGGCGAGGTCCACTCCCTGGGTGCGCTGGAGCAACCGCGCCATGACCAGCCCGCCGGCGGCCTCGGTGTCACCCGGGCTGGCGTCGACGAGCTTCTGGTACTCCGCCACGGCACCGTCGATGTCACCGGCCGCCAGCGCGTCCTCGGCCGGGGCGTAGCGAGGATCAGGCTTCGGCTCGTCGTCCGGGGCCGTCGCGTCGACCGTGGCCAGCGGTCGGTGCCGCCCGGTCATGCCCTGGGTGGCGAGCTGTTGCATCACCTGGGTCAGGGCCGCCCGCAGGTCCTCGAGCGGGGCGACGTCCTGGAACAACGGCATCGGCCGGCCCTGCACCACGGCCACCACATAGGGCACGGTCGGGACCTGGACCGCCTGGGCGATCTCGGGCGCCGCATCGACGTCGACGCGACCGAGGAGGAATGCGCCCTCGAACTCGTCCGCCAGCGTGGTGAGGTCGTCGGCGAGCTGGACGCTCGTCGGCATCTGGGTCGGCGAGTAGAACACCAGGAGAACAAGAGCGCCCATCGACGACTCGAGAAGCGACTGGAAGCTCTGGTCGGTCACCTCGACGGCGTAGGAGCCGACGACCGCACCGGACGCGGCCGGCGCACCCTGTCCGCCGGGGCCGGGGCCAGCACCCGCCGGTGCAGCACCGGCGGGACGCTTGAGGGCGGACAGGTCGACGGCGCCGGGACGCGAGAACGGTGTCGTGCTCATGAGCCCCATTGTTGCCGACGTGGCGCAAGCGCCTTTGCCCGGCCTTGAGTCGCCGCGGGAAGGGACTAGGTTGAGCTGGCCGTCAAGCATCCGCCGCAGGAGTCCCGTGACCTCGCAACCGAACAGCACCGAGTCCGTCGCTGCCGGCATCGAGCTGACCGACGACGAGTTCTCGGCGCTTTCCACAGCGGTCTGAGGACAAGGAGCACGACATGCGAGTGGTGAAGCTGGGCGGGACCGGGCTCGAGGTGTCCGCACTGACACTGGGGTGCATGAGCTGGGGGGACGCGTCCCGGGGTGGACACCGGTGGGTGCTCGACGAGGAAGCCGGGCGCACGATCATCAAGGACGCCATCGAGGCGGGAGTCACCGTCTTCGACACCGCGAACGTCTACTCGGCCGGAAGCAGCGAGGAGATCACAGGCCGCGCGCTCAAGGACTTCGCCCGCCGCGAGGAGGTCGTGCTCGCGACCAAGGTGCACGGTCGGATGCGTCCGGGTCCGAACGGCGCCGGCCTGTCCCGTGTGGCGATCATGACCGAGATCGACGCGAGCCTGAGGCGACTCGGGACCGACTACGTGGACCTGTACCAGATCCACCGGTGGGACCCGCACACGCCGATCGAGGAGACGATGGAAGCGCTGCACGACGTGGTCGAGGCCGGCAAGGCGCGCTACATCGGCGCCTCGTCGATGTACGCCTGGCAATTCACCACGGCGCAGTACGTCGCAGACCTCGGCGGTTGGACGCGCTTCGTCTCGATGCAGAACCACTACAACCTGATCTACCGCGAGGAGGAGCGCGAGATGCTCCCGCTCTGCGCGGAGATGGGAGTCGGCGTACTCCCCTGGAGCCCGTTGGCCCGCGGTCGTCTCACGCGGGACTGGGACGCCACCACCGCGCGTGCCGAGACCGACGAGTTCGGGGCGAGGCTCTACCGCGACGAGGACGAGACGGTCGTGGACACGTTGGCCGAGGTAGCCTCCCGACGGGGCGTTCCCCGCGCCCAGGTGGCGCTGGCGTGGCTGCTCGCCCAGCCGGCGGTGACCTCGCCGATCATCGGCGTGACAAAGCCGCACCACCTCAGCGACGCCGTCTGCGCCGTGAACCTGGAGCTCAGCTCGGACGAGATCGAGCAGCTCGGTGGCGGCTACGTCTCGCACCCGGTCGCCGGACACGGTTGACCCGGCCCGGGCGCCGCACTCAGAACCGGGCCGGCTCCCGATACTCCCCCCACTCGGCCCGCAACGCGTCGCAGATCTCGCCGAGGGTGGCCTCGGCCCGACAGGCGTCGAGCATGGCCGGGATCATGTTCTCCGTCGAGCGGGCGGCAGCCATCATCCGCGCGATCGCCGCGTCGATGACGGCCCGGTCCCGCGCAGCCTTGCGCGTGGCCAGCTCGCTGACCTGGTCGACCTCGACCTCGTGGGAGACCCGGAGGATCTCGAGGTCGTGGGTGATCGAGTCGGTGTGACAGTTCACCCCGACGATCTTCTTCTCGGACTTCTCCAGGGCGGTCTGGTACTCGAAGGCGGCCTCGGCGACCTCCGACATGAACCACCCCTCCTCGATCCCCCGCAGGATGCCCCGGGTCATCGGCCACACGGCCGACTCGGACGCCTCGCGTGCCTCGACGACCTGGGCGGCGAGCCCGGCGTGGTCACGAGCCGACACCGTGGACACAACAATGGTGAAAACCTGGTAGAAGATCTCGTAGGCGTCCGCCTCGATCCTATCGGTCAGGGCCTCGACGTACCGCGAACCGCCGAGCGGGTCGGCGACGTTGATGACGCCGGTCTCCTCCATGATCACCTGCTGGGTGCGCAGCGCGATCTCGGCGGCCTGCTCGCTCGGCAGTGCCAAGGTCTCGTCGAGCGCGTTGGTGTGCAGCGAGTTGGTGCCGCCGAGGACTGCGGCCAGCGCCTGGATGCCGGTCCTGACCACATTGTTGTAGGGCTGCTGCGCGGTCAACGAG
>JBPCND010000121.1:0-6166 GCA_051001655.1 Nocardioides sp.
GGTCTTCTGATGCCGGGGCAGCGTCCGCGCTCGCTTTCGGATGTGCCGGGCCATGGCCCGTCTTTACGTCGGGCGTAACCAGATCGTGCCGAGTGGGGGCAGCTGAACCGTCGCCGACGCGGGGAGGCCGTGCGACTGCTCGCTGACCGCCACGATTGCTCCGAGGTTGCCCACACCTGACCCGCAGTACTCCTCCGCATCGGTGTTGATGACCTCGTGCCAGTCGCCAGGGCGCGGAAGGCCGAGCCGGTAGTCCAAGTGCGGTCTCGCTGCGAAGTTGGCCACGCACACCGCAGCGGAGCCGTCGCTGCCCGAGCGCACGCAGCTAAAGACGGAACCCGCGGTGTCGCCGGGGTCGATCCAGCTGAAGCCCTCCGGCTCGGAGTCGCGGGACCACCAGGCAGCGGTTGCGACGTAGGCCCGGTTGAGGTCTCGCACCAGCTGCTGCACCCCGCGGTGCTCAGGTGAGCTGAGCAGATCCCAGTCGAGCTCGCCACTCTCGGCCCACTCCACCATCGGAGCCAGCTCGGCACCCATGAAGACAAGCTGCTTGCCGGGATGCGCCCACATGTACGCGAGGAACGCCCGTAGGTTGGCGAGCTGCTTCCAGCGGTCACCTGGCATCTTGGCCAGCAGTGAGCCCTTGCCGTGGACAACTTCGTCGTGAGAAATCGGCAGCACATAGTTCTCGGCATAGGCGTACATCATCGAGAACGTCATCTGATCATGGTGGTACCGCCGGTGCACCGGGTCTCGTGCGAGGTAATCCAAGGAGTCGTGCATCCACCCCAGATTCCACTTGAAGCCAAATCCCAGGCCGCCGACATCGGTGGCACGAGTCACCCCAGGCCAGGCGGTGGACTCCTCCGCGATCGTCATCGCTCCCGGCGCCCGCTTGTAGACCGTGGCAGTGATCTCCTGGAGTAGCGACACCGCCGCCAAGTTCTCTCGACCGCCATGGATGTTCGCCGTCCACTGCCCCTCGCTACGCGCGTAGTCGAGGTAGAGCATCGACGCCACCCCGTCCACCCGCAGCCCGTCGGCGTGGAACTCCTCGAGCCAGTACAACGCGTTGGCAACAAGGAAGTTGCGCACCTCCGAGCGGCCGAAGTCGAAGATCAGTGACCCCCACTCGGGATGCTGGCCACGGGCCGGGTCGGCGTGTTCGTAAAGAGCCGTGCCGTCGAAGCGAGACAGCGCCCAGTCGTCGGTGGCGAAGTGGGCTGGCACCCAGTCCAGGATCACCCCGACTCCAGCTTGGTGGAGCCTGTCGACGAGGAAGCGGAAGCCGTCAGGGTCGCCGAGGCGCGACGTCGGTGCGTAGAAGGAGGACACGTGGTAGCCCCACGAGCCGCCGTACGGGTGCTCCATCACGGGCATCAGCTCGACGTGGGTGAAGCCGAGGTCGCAGACGTACGGCACGAGCTGCTCGGCCAGCTCGAGGTAGCTGAGTCCTGCCCGCCACGACCCCAGGTGCACCTCGTAGCAGCTCATCGGCTGGTTGACAGCCGGCCGCTCCCCCCGCGCAACCATCCAGGCGGCGTCCGACCACTCATAGGTGGACTCGAACACGATCGAGGCGCACTCCGGTGGCCTCTGGGTGTACGTCGCCAGCGGGTCGGCCTTGTGCCGCCAGCTGCCGTCGGCGCCACAGACGTCGTACTTGTAGAGCGCGCCGGCGCCGAGACCAGGGATGAAGATCTCCCAGACGCCCGACGACCCCAGCATCCGCATGGGGTGGCCGCTGCCGTCCCACGCGTTGAAGTCGCCGGCTACCCGAACTCCCTGCGCTGAAGGCGCCCACACCGCGAAGGAGGTGCCGCTGACCTGCCGGCCGGCCGGACCTCCGGCGGCGTCGTGCGTCCGCACATGCGCGCCCAGCACGGTCCAGAGCTCCTCGTGGCGCCCCTCGTTGATGAGGTGCCGGTCGAGCTCACCGACGGTCGGCGGGTAGCTGTAAGGGTCGTCAATCCGCTTCGAGGAGCCGTCGCCGGAGACGACGTCCAGCTGGTAGTCGGGCACCTCAGGCGACTCGAGCACCCCGACCCAGATGCCGCCGTGCTCGGGGCGCATCGCCACGCTGCGTGCGCCGGTCCGGATGGACACCGCCTGCGCGTTCGGTTGAAAGGCGCGCACGGTCACCTGTCCGCTCGCACGGTGTGGCCCTAGTACGGCGTGCGGAGTGCGGGAGGTGCCGGCGACGATCCGGTCGAGCTCAGCCACGGTGACAGGCATCGGCTCGAACGCGGCGGGAGGAGGCACGTCAGGTCCGCTCGGCTAGCCGCTCGACCGCGCGCAGGGGGATGGGTAGCCAGTGCGGTCGGTGTCGGGTCTCGTAGACCACCTCGTAGACCGCCTTGTCGGTCTCATAGGCGCGCAACAGCACCTGCCGGGCAGCTGGGTCGATGTCACCTTCGGCGGCCGCTACGGTGGAGTAGCCCCGCAAGTAGGCAGCCCGGTTGCGCTTCACCCACTCGTCACCGCGGTAGCGCAGCTGGTCGCCGTCACCGAACTGGTGCAAGGTCGCGCCTGACGCGTAGTCGAACGAGCGCAGCATGCCGGCGATGTCGCGCAGCGGTGAGTCCGGCGCCACCCGTTCGGCCAGGCTCTTGGCCGGCTCACCCTCGAAGTCGATGATCTTCCAGCCCTTGACGGTCCGAAGCGTCTGACCGAGGTGCAGGTCACCGTGGACTCGCTGGAGGACGACGGGTGAGTCCAATTCTGCCAGCGCCGCGAACGAGCGCCGAAGCGCAGCTGCATACAGCTCGAGCTGGGGAGCGGCGCCCACGGCCGCGTCGAGACGGCTGCTCATGGCCTCGGCCAGCGCAGAGCGCTCAGGGTCGGACATCGACGAGCTACCGAACACGTCAGCGAGGTCTCGGTGTACGTCGGCTGTCGCCGCTCCCAGCCTCTCGGCCTCTGCGGCGAAGTCGCCGCCGACCTCCTCCGGATGCAGGTCCTCCTCGACGAACAGGTCACGGACACTCGCCAACGCAATGCCCCAGCCGTCGGTCGCGGTGCGCAGGTACGCCTGGAGCATGCCGAGGTGACCGTGTTGAGCCGAACCGTCGGCAGCTCGCCAGTCGGCCTCTATCCAGCCGAGGAGCCGGGCGATGTGGTCGCTGCCGTGTCGGGTGAGTGCCTCGTGCACCTCGACGTCGGGGTTCCCCCCGTCACTGACGCGTCGGAACAGCTTCAGCAGAGCGTCCTCGCCGTAGACGATCGAGGTGTTCGACTGCTCGGCAGTCATCACGGTGCCGGTGACGCCTGCCTCGGGCAGGGCCGCGTCGTCGAGGACCTCATAGGTGAGGTCAGCCTCCCGGCGGCGGTCACGGAAGCTCTGAAGCAGCAGCTCTGCGGCAACGGCAACGTACACGGCGTCGTACGCGACGACGGAGCCCAGGTCTGGATGTTCGAGGGGACCCACCAGCGCATGCCCGAGGTCTGGATCTGCCTCCCGCAGATAGGCGAGGGGGACCTGGTACGTCTCTTCGGGGGGGTCGCCATCGGCGTATCCGACGGTGACCAGCTCGATCCGCACTCGCGGGTCCTCGGTCGACAACCAGCAGGTGGGATGGACAGCCTCCACGGAGAAGTCTCTCCCCTTCCCGGGGAACCACCGCTGTTCCGCGAGGTACGCGCGCAGCGAGTCCTCGAACGGGTGCGTCACGGCACCGGAACTTCCGCCGAAGGCGAGATCAGGAACCAGTAGAAGCCGTGCCCCGAGAGCGTGAGCAGGTAAGGCAGGTCGCCGATCGTTGGGAACGTCACGTGGCCGAGCATCTCGATGGGCACCCTGTCTTTCCACTGCCGAAGGTCGAGCTCGACCGGCTGGGGGAACCGCGAGAGGTTGTTGACACACAACACGGTGTCGTCGCCGAAGTCCCGGCTGAACGAGAAGACGCTGGGGTTGCTGCCGCCGAGGTCGGTGAAGGTACCGAGGCCGAACGCCGGGTGCTGCTTGCGGGCGTGCACCATGCGGCGGGTCCAGTGCAGCAACGACGACGTGTTCTCCAGCAGCGCCTCCACGTTGACCGCCTGGTAGCCGAACACCGGGTCCTGCACCACCGGCAGGTTCAGCCGACCGGGCGTTGCGGTGGAGAAACCGGCGTTGCGATCGGGCGTCCACTGCATCGGGGTGCGTACGCCGTCGCGGTCACCCAGCCAGATGTTGTCGCCCATCCCCACCTCGTCGCCGTAGTAGAGAACCGGGGACCCCGGCAGGGACAGCAACAACGCGGTGAACAGCTCCATCTGGTTGATGTCGTTGTCGAGCAGCGGGGCCAGCCGCCGGCGGATACCGATGTTGGCCTTCATGCGAGGGTCCTTTGCGTACTCCGACCACATGTAGTCGCGGTCCTCGTCAGCGACCATCTCCAGCGTCAGCTCGTCGTGGTTGCGCAAGAAGATGCCCCACTGACAGGTGTCAGGGATGACAGGGGTCTGCTCGAGGATCTCCGAGAGCGGATAGCGCGACTCCCGGCGTACCGCCATGAAGATGCGCGGCATCACCGGGAAGTGGAAGCACATGTGGCACTCGTCGCCACCGACGTCGACGTTGCCGAAGTAGTCGACGACATCGCCTGGCCACTGATTGGCCTCGGCCAGCAGCACTCTGTCTGGATACTCCGCGTCGACGGTCTTGCGGATCTCCCGCAAGAACTCGTGAGTCTCGGGCAGGTTCTCTCCATCCGTCCCCGGTCGTTCGAAGAGGTAGGGGACAGCGTCAAGCCGGAATCCGTCGATGCCGAGGTCGAGCCAGAACCGCAGCGCGTCGAGAATCGCGTCCCGGACAGCCGGACTGTCGAAGTTGAGGTCTGGCTGGTGGCTGTAGAAGCGATGCCAGAAGTACTGCTGTCGAACCGGGTCCCAGGTCCAGTTGGACGACTCGGTGTCGACGAAGATGACGCGGGCGTCGGCGTACATGTCGTCGGTGTCAGACCAGACGTAGAAGTCGCCGTACTGGCCTGCCGGGTCCCGCCGGGATTCCTGGAACCACCTGTGCTGATCGCTCGTATGGTTCAAGACAAAATCGATGATGACCTTCAGTCCGCGGCGGTGCGCGTCGTCGAGCAGTTCCTGGAAGTCGGCGATCGTGCCTACCTCAGGCAGAATGCCTTGGAAGTCGGCCACGTCGTAACCGCCGTCGCGGAGCGGGGAGAGGTAGAACGGCGGAATCCACAAGCAGTCCACGCCCAGCCACTCGAGGTAGTCGAGCTTCTCGCGGAGCCCGCGGAAGTCGCCGACACCGTCGGCGTTGGAGTCCTTGAAGGATCTGACCAGCACCTCGTAGAAGACGGCACGCTTGAACCACAGCGGGTCGGTGCTCACGCTGCTGTCCTCCGCATCGACACGATGTGGGCAGGTGAGTCGGACGGGTCGAGGCGCACGTAGTTGTGCTCGCCCCAGCGCCACGTCTGCCCGGTGATCTCGTCGGTGACCTCGAACGTGTCGTGTGCGTCGTGGCCGAGCGCGGGCAGATCGAGGTGGATGAGCGTCTCCCGCGGGCTGTGGGGGTCGAGGTTTGCGACCACAATCACCGTGTCGTCCAGGTCGGCTCCCGTAGTGCGCTTGCTGAAGCACAAGACCGCGTCATCATCGCTGCTGTGGAGGGTGAGGTTGCGCAGCTGCTGCAGCGCTGGATGGTTGCGCCTGATGGTGTTGAGCGAGGTGAGGTACGGCGCGAGCGTGCGGCTCTCGCGGCTTGCCGCTTCCCAGTTCCTCGGCCGGTACTGGTACTTCTCGGAGTCGAGGTACTCCTCCGAGCCCGGCCCGGCCGCCACGTGCTCGAAGAGCTCGAAGCCGGAGTAGACACCCCACGAAGGCGAAGCGGTCGCCGCAAGAGCAGCGCGCACGGCGAAAGCCGCCCGACCGCCGTACTGCAGGTACTCGGTCAAGATGTCAGGGGTGTTCACGAAGAGGTTGGGGCGCATGATGTCGCTGGTGTCGTGGGACAGTTCGTGCAGGTAGCTCTCGAGCTCGGTTTTGGTGTTGCGCCAGGTGAAGTAGGTGTACGACTGGTGGAAGCCCACCATGCCGAGCGCTCGCATCATCGCCGGTCGGGTGAAGGCCTCGGCCAAGAAGATGACGTCGGGATCGGTGACCCTGACCTCAGCCAGGAGCTCTTCCCAGAAGGTCACTGGTTTGGTGTGCGGGTTGTCGACGC
>JBPCND010000122.1:0-5021 GCA_051001655.1 Nocardioides sp.
TTACTCACGTGTTACTCACCCGTTCGCCGCTCGTGTACCCCCAAAAGGGCCTTACCGCTCGACTTGCATGTGTTAAGCACGCCGCCAGCGTTCGTCCTGAGCCAGGATCAAACTCTCCATCGAAAAACCCGATCCCAACAAAACAAACCTGACAAAAAGCCAGAATCATCCGCTGAAACAAACAATACCCAAACCAAAAAAGGCCAAGGCACACAAAACTAATTCCATCGACAAACAATGACACACTGTTGAGTTCTCAAAAATCAGACGCGCACCGAACAAGACCTGCGTGGCAGGCTTAGCTGGGGGCAACTCATAACGTAGCGAACAGATCCGTACCGACAAAATCGGCGTATGGGACTGTCTGCGAAATCGTCTGCCCGGGCCGAGGACCCGACCGGATTCGGTCTTGTCCTCCGCCGCTCCCTGGCGACGAGGTGAAACAGTAGGTGAGGCTTCGGGACTGGGTCAAATCGACCCGCCGGGACCGGCCCACAACAGTGTTTGCGCAGGTCAGGTCCGGTTATGGCGGGTCCGGACCGCGATCCCGCGCGTATCGGCCGGAGTCCGGCACCCCGCCAGCCGCAGCGCCTCTTCGCCCTCCTCGCGCAGCCGGGACAGCAGGTCGGCCACGCCGTCGCGACCGTCGGCCAGGGCCAGGGCTGGCAGCCGGCCCAGGAACACGGCATCAGCGCCCAGCGCGAGGGCAGCCAGGACGTCCAGCCCCGAGCGGATCCCGCCGTCGACGTACACCTGCGCGTCCGCGCCGACCTCGGCAGCCACAGCCGGGAGCGCGTCGCTGGTCGCCAGGGCGCGATCGAGCTGGCGGCCCCCGTGGTTGGACACCCAGACCGCGGCGGCGCCGGCGTCCACTCCCCGACGGGCGTCGTCCGACCGGAGGACGCCCTTGACCACGACCGGGAGACCGGTCTGCTCACCGAGCCAGCCGACGTCGTGCGGTCCCAGGTCCAGCGCCTTCTCCGAGCCGGGCTGCTCGTCGTACCCCGGATCGAAGTTGACGCGCACGAGGGCAGGGTCCATCTGGTCCCACACCGACGGTCCGGCGACGTACTTCGTGCCTACCACCGGGGTGTCCACGGTGAGTACCGCGGGACGGGCGCCGGCCGCGGTTGCCCGCTCCAGGAGCGGCACCGCGAGCGTGCGGTCCGCGGGGAGGTAGACCTGCACCCACCACGCCACGCCGGTGTCACCGATCGCCTCGAACGCGGTGCCGGCGTTGCTGGAGACCACCATCAGAACTCCCTGGTCGGCGCAGGCGCGCGCCATTCCCAGTTCTCCGTCCGGGTGCACGGCCCCGTGCAGGGTCGTGGGCGCCACTCCCCAGGGAACCCCCACCGCACTGCCTACCAGGTCGGTGGCGAGGTCCACGCCGGTAACGTCCCGCAGCACGTGCGGCGCGAAGCGGACGTCCCCCCACCGGGCGGCCTCGGCCGCCGTCACGCCTTCGCGGGCGCCCTGGGTGAGGTACTCGAACACCGGTGCGGGCAGCCGCCTCCGGGCCCGCTCCTCTATCTCCGCCTGCCAGCGTGCGGACGGCTGACCGGGCATCGGCTCAGCGCACCTCGACGCCGGCGAGATTCTTCTTGCCGCGGCGAAGCACCAGCCAGCTGCCGTCGATGAGGTCGCCCTCGCCTGGGACGTAGTCGACGTCCGTCACGCGCTCGTTGTTGAGGTACGCGCCGCCCTCGGTCACCGTGCGCCGCGCATCGCCCTTGCTCGTGGCGAGTCCGGACTCGACGATGAGGTCGATGATGCCGGTGCCGCGCTTCGCGGTGACCGCGCCCGCCTCCCGGAGCGCCGCGACCAGGGTCGTGGCACCGAGGGCGTGCAGGTCACCGCCACCGAACAACGCCGCGGACGCCGCCTGGATCCGGGCGGTCTCCTCCGCGCCGTGGACAAAAGACGTGACCTGCTCGGCCAGCGTCTTCTGGCCGGCCCGCAGGAACGGCCTTTCGGCCGTCTGCGTCTCGAGGTCCTCGATCTCGGCGTGCGTGAGGAAGGTGAAGATGCGCAGGAGCTCCCCGACCTGGACGTCCTCGACGTTCAGCCAGAACTGGTAGAAGGCGTACGGCGACAGCATGTCGGGATCGAGCCACACGGCACCGGCTTCGGTCTTGCCGTACTTCGTGCCGTCGGCCTTGGTGATCAACGGCGTGGCGAAGGCGTGCGCCCTGCCGCCGTCGGCACGCCGGATCAGCTCGGCACCGCCGGTGATGTTGCCCCACTGGTCGCTGCCCCCGTGCTGGAGTGTCACGCCGTGGTCGCGGTAGAGGTGGAGGAAGTCCATCGACTGGAGCAGCACGTAGCTGAACTCGGTGTAGCTGATGCCGTCCTCGAGCCGTGACCGGACGACGTCGCGCGACAGCATCCGGTTGACCGGGAAGTGCTTCCCGATGTCGCGGAGGAAGTCGATCGTGGACAGCGAAACGGTCCAGTCGTAGTTGTTGACCAACGTCGCTGCGTTGTCGCCCTCGAGCGATACGAACGGCTCCACCTGACGGCGTACTCGCTCGGTCCAGTCCTTGACGGTGTCGAGGGAGTTGAGGATGCGCTCCCCCGTCTCCGTGGGGTCGCCGATCATGCCGGTAGCGCCACCGACGAGGACGTAGGGGCGGTGGCCGGCCAGCTGGAGGCGCCGCGCGGTGACGAGCTGCACCAGGTTGCCCATGTGCAGGCTGGGTGCCGTGGGGTCGAACCCCACGTAGAACTTGACGCTCCCCTCGCCCAGCGCCACACGGAGCGCGTCGCGGTCGGTCGAGTGCGCGATGAGCCCACGCCACTCGAGGTCGTCGAGGACGTTCGTCCCTGGGGAGGTGGTCACCCGGCCAGTCTGCCGCATGGGGACCCTCGCCCTCGACGCGATATCGGTGATCCATGAGCAGTCTCCTAGGCTGCGAACTGTGATCGCCGGCAGATACACTCTCGACCGCGAGATCGGCCGTGGCGGCATGGGCGCCGTCTGGCTCGGTCGCGACGAGGTGCTCGGCCGCGACGTCGCCCTCAAGCGGCTCGGCGGGCTGCCGAGCGCGGGCACCCCGGACTTCGAACGGGCCGAGCGGGAGGCCAAGCTCGCGGCCCGGCTCAACCACCCGCACGTGGTCGCGGTCTTCGACCTGGTTGACGACGACGGCGAGCAGTGGCTGGTCATGGAGCACGTCGAGGGGCTCAACCTGTCGGCGCTCGTCAAGCGAGACGGCCCGCTGACCGTGGACCAGGCGTCCATCGTGATCCGGCAGGCGGCGGAGGCGCTGACCGAGGCGCATGCGGCGGGCATCGTGCACCGCGACGTCAAGCCGTCCAACATCCTGTTGACGCCGACCGGACAGGTGAAGCTCACCGACTTCGGCATCGCCCGCGCCGAGGCGGACGCTTCCCTCACTCAGACCGGCCTGGTCACCGGCTCGCCGGCGTACCTCGCTCCCGAGGTGGCCACCGGACGGATGGCCACCGACGCCTCGGACGTGTGGGCACTCGGCGCGACCCTCTATCACGCGCTGGAGGGCTCGCCGCCGTACGACGCAGGCGACAACGTGCTGGGCGCGATGTACAAGATCGTGAACGAGGAGCCGCCCCGGCCGACACACGCCGGGTGGCTCGCGCCGCTCATGCTGGCCACGATGGCCAAGGACCCCGCGGACCGCTGGACCATGCTCCAGGTGCGACAATTCCTCACCCAAGGACCGCAGGGCGGCCCTCCGGGACCGGTGCCGACTGATCCGACGATGGCGATGTCCGCGACTCCGACCGTCCCCGCGACAGTGCCTGCGCCCGGTGCTCCCGCAGCCGAGACGTCCGGGCCCGCACCGATGCCCGCCACGCGGGCCGGTGGCCGGCGGTCCCGTCGGCCGCGCGCGCTGGTGCCGTTGCTCGCCGTCGCCTGCGTCGTGGTGCTGGCGCTGATCGTCGGCGCCCTCGTCCTCGCCAACCGGGGAGACACCGAGACCCCGGTCGCCACCGACGACCCCTCGCCGAGCGAGTCCGAGTCGTCACCCGCGCCGTCGCCGAGCGAGCCCACCGAGACCGACACGTCCGCGGCCGACGCCGAGCGCGCCGAGGCCATGACCGCCTTCGTCACCGACTACCTCAACACCGTCGTGGACGACCCGAAGGAAGCGTGGGAGCGGCTGACGCCGGACTTCCAGAAGTCCAGCGGCGGCTTCGGGACGTACAAGAAGTTCTGGGACCCCTACGACACCGCCACCATCGACAACATCGGCGCCGACCCGGCGACCGGCATCGTGAGCTACTCGGTGCGCTACACGAACGAGGACGGCGGCGGCTTCGACGACACCGTGGAGCTCCAGCTCGAGGAGAACGGCGACTCGTTCCTGATCGCCGGCGAGGGCTGAGCAACCACCAGGTCAGAGAGCGGCGTACAAAGCCTCTTCGAAGTCCACGCGGGCCACCTACACGTCGTCGTAGGCGATGAACGGCGTCCGCTGCCCATCGCCTAATTCCATCAGCATCATAAGTGGTCTCGATGAGTTCTGGGACTCACTAATGCCGACCAAGAACAAGCCGTCGGACGAGCCTAAGTAGGCTGCTGCCCGCTCGGAGCGGTAGCTCAGCTGGTTAGAGCAAGCCACTCATAATGGCTCGGCCGTCGGTTCAAGTCCGACCCGCCCCACACCGTCGCGTCTACTGGGAGCTTACGCCGCCTGAACGTGTCCACGTCATGGGGTGTCCGGGCACACCGCACCCTTCGCATTCGACACGAAGCTCTGACGCCGAGGCCTGTCTGGTCGGCAAACGACTTCTGGTCTCCCGAGAGCGCGCCACGTTCTGCGCGAGCTGCGAAGACCTCCCTGCCCGGTGCGGTGAACAGACCTCGACCATGATCGGAGATCCTTCATGCGCCTCTCGACTCGCAATCAGCTGGCGGGCACCGTCACTGCCATCACCTCGGGGCGGCCATGGCTGTCGTCAAGGTGGAGCTGGCCGGCGGGCAATCGATCACGTCGTCCATCACCCAGGAGGCCGTCGATGACCTGGGACTCGCG
>JBPCND010000123.1:0-8191 GCA_051001655.1 Nocardioides sp.
AGGCTGCCCGTGGCATCATCAACGGCATCGCGAACCCGACGATGCCGGAGGTCGGTGAGCGTTATCTCGGCACGGTCGTCAAGACGACGAACTTCGGTGCGTTCGTCTCGCTGCTCCCGGGCAAGGAAGGTCTGCTGCACATCAGCAAGCTGCGTGCGCTCGCGGGCGGCAAGCGGGTCGAGGCCGTCGAGGACGTCCTGTCTGTGGGTCAGAAGGTCCAGGTCGAGATCGGCGAGATCGACGACCGCGGGAAGCTGTCCCTGATCCCGGTCGTCGAGGACTCCGCCCCCGAGGCGTCCGCCGACGCCACGGGTGACGCCGAGTAGTCGTTGGCGACGATCACAGCACGGCAGAAGCCCGGCACGACCCGCACCCTCCAGTCCGAGAAGGACGGAGGTCTGGTGCGCCGCACCGTCCTCCCCGGCGGGCTGCGGGTCGTGACCGAGGCGATGCCAGGGGTCCGCTCCGCCGCCATTGGCGTCTGGGTGGGAGTGGGCTCGCGGGACGAGGTCCCGACCCTGTCGGGGGCTTCGCACTTCTTGGAGCACCTCCTCTTCAAGGGCACCCCGAGCCGCACGGCCCTGGAGATCTCGGTGTCCCTCGACGAGGTCGGAGGTGAGTTCAACGCCTTCACGGCCAAGGAGTACACCTGCTTCCACGCACGGGTGCTCGACCAGGACCTGCCCCTTGCCGTCGACGTGCTCGGCGACATGATCACCTCCTCGTTGATCACGGCCGAGGACGTCGAGGCGGAGCGAGAGGTGATCCTCGACGAGATCGCGATGCACGACGATGATCCCGACGACGTCGTACACAACCTGTGGGCCGCCCAGGCATGGGGTTCTTCGCCCCTCGGACGGCCCATTGCCGGCACGGCGGAGTCCATCAGGTCGCTGAGTCGCACCCAGATCACCAGGTACTACCGGTCGCGGTACTCCCCGCAGAACATGGTGGTCGCCGTCGCCGGAAACGTCGACCATGCCAACGTCGTGCGATTGGTACGCACTGCGTTCTCCCGCAGCGCCTTCCTTGCCGAAACCGGTGCGCGGCCGACGCCGGTACGACGCGGGACGCGCCCGCACCGGGTCAGCCACGGCCAGACAGTGATCAAGCGGCCGTTCGAGCAGGTCAACCTCGTGCTCGGTGTCGACGCGCTGATCCGCACCGACGAGCGTCGCTACGCCCTCGGTGTGCTCAACGCCGCGCTGGGTGGTGGCACCTCCTCGCGGCTGTTCCAAGAGGTCCGGGAACGTCGAGGGCTGGCCTACTCGGTGTACTCCTACGCCGCCCACTACGCCGACGCGGGTGCCTTCGCCGTCGCCGTCGGGTGTCTGCCGTCCAAGGTCGACGACGTGCTCACCGTCGTGCGCTCCGAGCTGGACCGGCTCGCCGCCGACTCGATCACGCGCGAGGAGCTCGAGCGTGGCAAGGGTCAGCTTCGTGGCGGCCTGGTGCTGAGTCTGGAGGACTCGGTCTCGCGGATGGCCCGGGTGGCCAAGGCCGAGCTGCTCTACGACGAGCTGCCCAGTCTCGACGAGGTGATCGCCCGGGTGGACGCAGTGACACTCGAGGACGTCGGTGGTCTCGCCAGGGACCTCCTCACCCAGCGACAGACGCTCGCGGTCGTCGGCCCGTTCGACGCGCTGCCCGGCTGACGCCACTAGATTGGTCGTCGTGGTGAACCAGCAGATGAGGGTCGGCGTCCTCGGGGCGCGCGGCAAGGTCGGCAGCGAGGTCTGCGCGGCGGTCGACGCCGTCGATGATCTGGACCTGGTAGCGACGGTCGACATCGATGATCCGATCGAGTCACTCCTCGAGGCCGGTGTCGAAGCCGTCGTGGACTTCACCCACCCCGACGTGGTGATGGACAACCTCCGGTTCCTGGTCGAGCACGGGATCCACGCGGTCGTCGGCACCACCGGCTTCGACGAGCCGCGGCTGGACCGACTGCGCGACTGGCTGTCCGAGTCGCCCGCCACCGGCGTGCTGGTCGCCCCCAACTTCTCGATCGGCGCGATGTTGATGATGCGGTTCGCGGCCGAAGCGGCGCCGTACTTCGACTCCGTCGAGATCGTCGAGATGCACCACCCCGACAAGGCGGACGCCCCCTCGGGTACGGCGGCGCGGACGGCCGCCCTGGTCGCCGACGCGCGTCGTGCGGGCGGTTCGGCAGCGATGCCGTACGCCACGAGCACAACGATGGAGGGGGCGCGCGGCGCCGACGTCGAGGGCATCCGCGTGCACAGCCTGCGGATCCGCGGCCTGGTGGCGCACCAGGAGGTCGTCCTCGGCGGACACGGGGAGACGCTCACGCTTCGTCATGACTCGCTGGACCGGGTGTCTTTCACCCCGGGGGTGCTGCTCGGTCTGCGTCGCGTTGCCGGTGCGCCGGGGCTCACCGTCGGCCTCGAGACGTTCCTGGAGCTTGCCTGACCCAGCTCCGGCAGCTGTCTCGATGCACAAGTCATAATGGTCCGCATGTCGAACCGTGTGCAGGTGCAGACCCCGGACGGACCCATGCCGGCATTCGTGTGGCTGCCGACGTCCGGCTCCGGACCCGGACTCCTTCTGCTCCAGGAGATCTTCGGCGTCAGCAACTACGTCCAGCGGCGTGCTGCCGATCTCGCCGCCGTGGGCTACGTGGTGCTTGCTCCGGAGCTCTACTGGCGTCTCGACGATGCCCGGATCGACGAGGGCGCCCTGGACGCTGTGGACCAGGCGATCGCTCTGGCGATGGCGCTCGACTGGCCCACGACCGTGGCCGACGCGGCGGCTGCCCTGAGCCACCTGCGCGGACTCGAGGAGGTGCACGGCGGCGCCGGGGTGGTCGGCTTCTGCTTCGGCGGCGGTCTCGGCTTCAACCTCGCGGCGGTCGAGGACCCGGACGTCCTGGTCAGCTACTACGGGTCCTCGATCCCGGCCATGCTCGACCTCGCGCCACAGGTCACCTGCCCGAGCCTGCACCACTTCGGCCTCTCGGACAGCTACATCGACGCCGACACCGTCGCCATGGTGCAGGGCAGGGTCACCGCGACCGGCGACGTGCGGTTCGAGACCTATCCCGGGGCCGACCATGCCTTCGACAACTCAGACATGCCGTTGCACCACCCGGACGCCTCCGCGCTCGCCTGGTCACGCACGCTCGACTTCCTCGCAGACAAGCTGCCGGTCAGCTGAGCCTGGCCGTGCACGTGAGCGTGGATCCCTGCAAGAATCGACGTCATGCCCATCGACGTCCCTGCCAACTTCTCTATCGTCACGCTCGGTGTCAGCGATCTCGAACGGTCCGCCCGCTTCTACCGTGACCTGGGCTGGGAGCAGCGCGGGGACCTGGCCCAAGGGATCACCTGGTTCCGCACCTCGGGGACCTGGATCGGCCTCTTCGGCTACGCCGCGCTCGCCGACGACGCAGGGACGACACCGGAGCCGCAGGTCGACCTGCCGACCTATCGTGGCGTCACGCTCGCGCTCAACCTCGCGTCCGAGGATGCGGTCGACCTGGCATTCGTGAGGGTGCACGAGGTCGGCGGCGTCATCGTGAAGCCCGCTGCGCGCACCGAGTGGGGCGGCTACTCCGGCTACTTCGCCGACCCGGACGGTCACCTCTGGGAGATCTGCCACAATCCCGGCTTCCCCATCGACGAGCACGGACGCATCGAGATCGGCTCGGCGGGATGACCGGCTGAACGGGGCAGTCGCACGGGCAGACCGAGCCGAAACGGTCCGATCAGGACGCGGAGGAACCGGTCTGCCCGTTCGACGGCACGCGGGTCGGAGCAGGGGGCGGTCAGAGCAGCCGGACCAGGGCGGCTGCGCCAGCGGCCAGGAGGACCACCACCAGGAAGGGAGCCCGCAGCGTCAGCGCCACGACGGCGACCGCCAGCGCGACGAGTCGGGCGTCCACGGTCAACGTGCTGCCCTCGGCGAACACCTGGACGCCGACCAGCGCTGCCAGTAGCGCCACCGGTACGAGGTCGGCGACCCGAGACACCAGTGGCCGGTCGAGCACTGCCCGAGGGATCGACAACCCGGCCAGCTTGAGCAGGTAGCAGCCCACCGCGGCGACCACGACGGCGACCCAGGTCAACGACTCTCTCCTGCGGATCCGGACCGGGAGCCGGGGTCACGTCGCGCGGTCAGCACACCGGCCAGGAGCGCCACCCCGGCTGCTGCCAGCACCGGCACGCCCGCCGCGGTGACCGGCACCAGTCCGAGCGCGAGAACCACGGCGGCGAGGGCCACGATCCGGGCAAGCCGGTCATCGAGCCGTGGCCAGAGCAGTGCCAGGAAGGCGGCACCCACCGCGGCGTCGAGGCCGTAGGTGCGCGGGTCGCCCAACGCCTCGCCGGCGAGAGCACCGCCGAGCGTGGCCAGGTTCCACAGCGAGAACACCGCGAGACCGGTGCCTAGGAACGCGGTACGCGCGGCCGTCCGGGTGTCCCGGTTCACGGCCATCGCGGTCGACTCGTCGATGAGCAGGTGCGCCGCCGCCGCACGGCGCCAGCCGGACCAGCCCAGCAGCGGAGCGAGCCGAAGGCCGTAGAGGGTGTTGCGTGAGCCGAGCAGGAGAGCCGTTGCCGCGCCGGACATCGGTGCGCCTCCGGACGCGATCACGCCGACCAGGGCGAACTGCGAGGCGCCGGTGAACACCAGAAGGGACAGCGCGCAGGTCTGTGCCGGGTTCAGCCCGGACGCCACCCCGATCGCACCGAAGGAGACGCCGTACGCCCCGGTGGCGACCCCCACGGCCAGGCTGTCGCGAAGGATGGCTGCGCGCTCGGGAGGCAGGAGTGGGGTGAGGCTCACCCGGAGAGCCTACGAGGCGACGTGCCCGTCCTGCGCGCGTCTCGGAGGTCGAGCCCGGTCAGTGGTGGGGGCGCCGCAGGCCGGGGTTACGCGGGGTCGGGGAGGTCGAGCCGTGCAGGAGAAGTGCCACCACGAGGATGCCGAGGGCGGCCCCGATGCCGACACCTGCGCCGGCCACGTGCGGAATCGGCACGGTGTTGGCCAGCCATGCCCCCAACCCGCCGAAGGCGAGTAGGGCGACGACGGCCACGATCACCCGGTAGAGAAACGGAAGCGGTCCCAACATCCCTGGGCTCCTCGCCCGACCACGTCGAACCACAGGACAGCCCTTTGTCTCGAGCCACCAGGCCGAGACTCTACCTCTTCCGGTCCTGACGGAACTTGGATCGCTCCAAGCGATCTCAGGGCCCGGTGAGCTCGGACAGATCCGTGTGGAGACGGACCTGTGTGACGCGCACGGCCCCGTCGCCGTGCAGGTCCAGCTCCCGGTGAGCCCCGTCCGGTGCCCACCCGGACCCGGTGAGGAAACCACGGCGTACGTCGTCGTTCGCAGCCAACCAGGTCGAGGCGCGGGTGAACCTGTCGGCGCGCAACGTCTCGGCAGCGGCCTGGACCAGGCGCGAACCGTGCCCCTGGCGGGTGTGAGCCGGATCGATGGTGAGCTCGACGATCTCGCCGTCGCCGACCGGGTCCGCGTCGGGATCGGTCGCGGGGCCGGTCACCGCGAAGCCACGCACGGTGTTGCGTTCCAACGCCACGAGCACCCGGTTGCGGGCGTCCTTCGGGCGGGCCAGTGACTCCTGCCAGGCCTGGGCGAAGTCGCTGGGGTGCATCGCGTCGAGGAGCTCCGGGGGGAGCAGGCCGGCGTACTCCCGCTGCCAGGCGCTGACCTGGACACCGGCGATCGCCTCGGCGTCGTCGGCCCAGGCGACGCGGACCGAGACGTCGGCGCTGGTAGGCATGCGGCCATTCTCGCAGGGCTTGGTTGTTACAGAACACCCGCACGAATGCAGTCAAGGTGTAACACGTTTGGTAGGCTGTCCAGATGACCGACTTCCAGGAGATCGTGGACGCCGACGGCCGGATCGAGCCGCGGGACGAGATGCCGGCGGCGTACCGCAAGACGCTGATCCGCCAGATCGCGCAGCACGCCCACTCGGAGATCATCGGCATGCAGCCGGAGGGCGCCTGGATCTCACGCGCGCCGAGTCTGCGCCGCAAGGCGATCCTGATGGCCAAGGTCCAAGACGAGGCCGGGCACGGGCTCTACCTCTATGCCGCCGCGGAGACCCTCGGTGCGGACCGCGCCGACCTGCTCGACCTGCTGCACGCGGGGAAGCAGAAGTACTCCTCGATCTTCAACTACCCGACACTCACGTGGGCCGACATCGGTGCCATCGGCTGGCTCGTCGACGGTGCGGCGATCGTCAACCAGGTCCCGCTGTGCCGGTGTTCCTACGGTCCCTACGCCCGCGCGATGATCCGAGTGTGCAAGGAGGAGTCCTTCCATCAACGACAGGGCTTCGAGATCCTGCACACCCTCTCGCACGGCTCACCTGAGCAGAAGGCGATGGCGCAGGACGCCGTCGACCGGTGGTGGTGGCCGAGCCTGATGATGTTCGGGCCCGCCGACAGCCCAGTCGACGGCGACGCCGCTGCCTCCCGGGGCACCGGCCACACCGCTCAGTCGATGGCCTGGGGGATCAAGCGGTTCGCCAACGACGAGCTGCGGCAGCGCTTCGTGGACATGACCGTGCCGCAGGCCGAGGTGCTGGGACTGACCCTGCCGGACCCGGACCTGCGGTGGAACGACGAGACCGGTCACCACGAGTTCGGCGAGATCGACTTCAGCGAGCTGTCCGAGGTGATCGCCGGCAACGGTCCGTGCAACGCGGAGCGGATGAGCCACCGGGTCGGAGCCCACGAGGACGGAGCATGGGTTCGTGAGGCAGCGGTCGCCTACGCCGACAAGCACGCGCGACGTACGACGCAGGGCGCGGCGTGAACGACCGGCGGGAGTGGCCGCTGTGGGAGGTGTTCGTGCGCAGTCGGCGCGGGCTCAACCACGTCCATGTCGGGTCGCTGCATGCCCCCGACGCCGAGATGGCGCTGCGCAACGCGCGCGACGTCTACACCCGTCGCCAGGAGGGCGTCTCCCTGTGGGTGGTGCCTGCCGCGGCCATCACCGCCTCGAGTCCCGACGAGAAGGACGCGTTCTTCGACCCGGCCGGCGACAAGATCTACCGGCACCCCACGTTCTACGACGTCCCCGACGGGGTCGACCACCTGTGAGTCGACAGCCGACTCGCGACTATGCGCTGGCCCTCGGTGACGACGCTCTGCTGATGGCGCAGCGGCTGGGGGAGTGGATCGCGTCCGCCCCGCAGATCGAGGAGGACATCGCGCTGGGAAACCTGGCCCTGGACCAGCTCGGTCAGGCCCGGACCCTGCTCTCCTACGCCGGGTCGCTCTCGGACCCGGTTCGTACCGAGGACGACCTGGCCTACCTGCGCGACGCCGCCGACTTCCGCAACGTCCTGCTCGTGGAGCGGCCATGGGGGGCGGCGGCGGACGGGGGGCCCGACTTCGGCGTCGCCATGGCTCGGCTGCTCGTGCTGTCGACGTACCAGTGCCGTCTCTACGACGGCCTGTGCGCGAGCACCGACGCGACCATCGCTGCGATCGCCGCGAAGGCGGTCAAGGAGGTCGACTACCACCGCGACCACGCGACGCGCTGGGTGGTCCGCCTCGGCGACGGCACCGACGAGTCACACGGGCGCATGCAGGCAGCGCTGGAATCCGAGTGGCCCTACGTAGAGGAGCTGTTCGACGGCTCGTTCGTCGACCCCACCCTGATCGACGCCGGGGTGGCGATGGATCCCTCGACGTTGCGACCGGCCGTGCTCGGCCAGGTGGCCGACGTGCTGTCGGAGGCGACCCTGGTGGTGCCCGACGACGCACCGGTCGCCGCCGGAGGCCGCCGGGGCCAGCACACCGAGCACCTGACCGAGCTGTTGGCCGACATGCAGGGACTGGCCCGGACGCACCCAGGGGTGAGCTGGTGAGCACGCTGACGACGCCGGACGCCGAGGCGGTGTGGCAGATCGTGGCCGCGGTGCTCGACCCCGAGGTCCCGGTGGTGACCATCGAGGACCTCGGCATCCTGCGCGCCGTCGAGGTGGACGAGGCCGGCAGGGTGCATGTGGTCATCACACCGACGTACTCCGGCTGTCCCGCCATGGAGACGATCACCACCGACGTGGTCGCGGCGCTTGCCGAGGCCGGTCACACAGACGCTGTGGTCGAGATGGTCCTGGGGGGGGGGCGGGGGGGAGAGGGGAGCGAGGAGAAGGGGAAGCGAAAAAGGGAGAGGGGCGGGGGATAA
>JBPCND010000124.1:0-4149 GCA_051001655.1 Nocardioides sp.
GCAGAGGACGGCAAGGGCACCTTGCGCCGCAGGCTGCGCGAATCTGTGCGTGGGGCCATTCGCGACGGCCGCCTCCAGCCGGGTTCTCGGTTGCCGTCGTCCAGGGCGCTTGCGGCTGATCTGGGAGTCTCTCGGGGGGTGGTGGTCGACGCCTACGCGCAACTGTCTGCCGAGGGCTTCCTGTTCAGCCGGCCGGGGTCGGGCACCGTCGTGGCAGATACCGGGGCCCAGAACCCGGCTCAAGACGCGAGGCCTCGGGTCGCGACCCCTGCGACTCGGTCGGCAAACCTCGAGATCGATCTGCGACCAGGACCGCCCGACCTTTCCACGTTCCCGAGAGGGGCCTGGGCGATGGCCAGCCGGGACGTTCTGCGCACGGTCGCTGACGCTGATCTCGGCTACACACCTCCCTGGGGGGTGGACCTGCTGCGGGAGCAGCTGAGTGAGTACCTCGCACGGGTGCGCGGAGTGATGACAGAGCCCTCGAACATCGTGGTCGTCACCGGCGCCACACAGGGAATCACGTTGCTCATCCGAGTCCTGCACGCCAAGGGAGTCATCGACCTCGCCCTCGAGGCGCCGAGCAACTCCGTCCAGCGCCAGGTGCTGGCTCGGTATGGAGTTCGGCTGTGGGACGTCCCGGTCGATCAGGACGGGCTCGTCGTCGAGGCGCTGGCCAGCACTCCGTGTCGAGCTGTCATCGTCACGCCCGGACACCAGTTTCCTTGCGGGATGGTGATGTCGCCGTCCCGGCGCAGCGCCTTGACACGGTGGGCAGAGGAACAGGACGGGGTCGTCATCGAGGATGACTACGACACGGTGTTCCGCTACGACAAACGACAGATCGGTGCAGTACAGGCGCTGTCGCCGGGACGTGTGGCGCTGGTGGGCTCCGTGAGCAAGACGCTGGCTCCCGGACTGCGTCTCGGTTGGCTGGTCAGTCCACCCGGGCTCCTGGAGGAGCTCCGCACGGCGAAGCGCGACGACGACTTCGGCACGAGCGCGCTGGAGCAGTACGTCCTTGCTCGCCTGATGGACACCGGGGAGTATGACCGGCACGTGCGACGCCTCAGGAGGCACTACTGCACACGACGCGACAGCATCGTCGACGCACTACGACACGAGATACCTGATGTGGTGGCCGAGGGTTACGCAGCCGGGCTTCACTTACTTCTTCGCCTGCCCAAGAACGTGGACGAGGACGCGTTCGTCGCGGCCGCGGCGGCGCGAGGAGTCGCCGTGCTCGGGACGTCACCGATGTACGGGACCAAGCCTCCTCAGCCGGGAGTCGTCATCGCCTACGGACGCACGTCGCCTGCAATGCTCGAGGAGGCAGCACGCCGGCTAGGGGTCGCCGTCGCGGAGGCAGGCAAGGCCACGCTGCATACTCGATCACCACGCGCAGAACGGTCGACCGAGGTACGACGACCATCCACGGCGGTGGACTACTTCTGAGCACCGCTCGACCTTGGTGGGGCACGAGCCGGGGAATGGGCGCCGGGTGATGATGGCGTGGTGGAGCCGAAAGTGACCGCCCGCCCCTGCGCGGACGCCGTGGTGGTGACCGGAGTGCCCGGAGCCGGCAAGTCGACCCTGGGCTTGGCCCTCGCTAAGGGACTCGGAGCACCGTTCCTCTCCTTGGACGCCATCAAGGAGGAGCTCTACGAGCCAGACGTGGAGGGGTGCGCCGGTTACCGGTTGCGCCGGGCCGCCGAGGTCGAGCTCGGCCGGCGTCTGGCGGCAGCCGTAGGCGTGGTCGTCGTGGACATCTGGATCGCGCCCGGCCGCGACACCCGCCGCGTCGCCGACCTCTTGACGACGGGTGCCTCCAGCACGGTCGAAGTCCTGTGCCGAGTCCCTGCCGACGTCGCCGTGGCTCGGTATCTGCGCCGCGCCAGGAGCGGCCCACATCGACCTGCCGATCAGGACACCCTTTGGCGCATCCGTGAAGCCGTCACCGTCCTGACGCCGCTCGGGGTGGGTCGGTGCATCGAGGTCGACACCTCCGATCGCGTCGACGTCGACGAGGTGCTGGCTCGCCTGCGGATGTAGGCAACGCGGCGCTCGTCAAGTCTGGTCCGCGGTGACCTGGTGTGGGAACAGCTCATCGGCTGCAGACGCTAGCCTGCGGGCCATGAGCTCGACACCTGACATCGACCCTCAGATCGGCCTCATGGCTCGTGCTCGTGCCTGGGCCGCAGAGGACCCTGACGCCCAGACACGCGCCGAGCTCGAGGCACTGCTCACCGCGGTGGAGACCGACCCCGACGGTGACGCGGCCGCCGACCTCAGAAACCGGTTTGCAGGCCGGCTGGAGTTCGGTACGGCGGGCCTGCGGGGCGCGCTGGGGGCCGGGCCGAACCGGATGAACCGGATCGTGGTCATCCGCGCGGCAGCCGGCCTGGCGGCGTACCTCATCGACAACGGTGCCGGACCGGACGACAGTGTCGTGATCGGCTACGACGCCCGGCACAACTCCGACGTGTTCGCACGGGACACCGCCGCCGTCGTGGTGGGTGCCGGCCTCAGGGCGCTCGTGCTTCCTCGACCACTGCCCACGCCGGTGCTGGCCTATGCGATCCGGCGGCTGGGCTGCGTGGCCGGAGTGATGGTCACGGCGTCGCACAACCCTCCCCAGGACAACGGCTACAAGGTCTATCTCGGTGACGGCAGCCAGATCGTCCCACCGGCCGACGAGCAGATTTCCACGCGGATCGACGCCGTGGGATCGCTGGCCGACGTCCCTCTGGGCACGTCCTGGACCACTCTCGACGACGCCGTCATCGACTCCTACCTGCACGAGACAGCGGCGCTCGTCGCGCCGGATGGTCCGCGCGAGCTCGTGACCGTCTACACGCCCCTGCACGGAGTCGGTGGCGAGTCGGTCATCGAGGTCATGCGGCGGGCCGGGTTCCCGGCTCCGCACGTGGCCGCGGCGCAGGCAGAGCCGGACCCCGACTTCCCGACGGTCGCGTTCCCCAACCCGGAGGAGCCCGGTGCCATGGACCTCGCGATGGGGCTCGCTGCCGAGGTCGACGCCGACATCGTGGTGGCCAACGACCCCGACGCCGACCGCTGCGCCGTCGCCGTCCCGGGCCCACAGGGTTGGCGGATGCTGCGCGGCGACGAGGTGGGTGTGCTGCTGGCCGACCTCCTGCTCCGCAGCGGGGTCCACGGCGTCTACGCGACGACGATCGTGTCGTCCTCACTGCTCGGCCGGATGGCGGCGGCCCACGACCAGGAACACCGGGAGACCTTGACCGGCTTCAAGTGGCTCGGCCGAATCGACGGACTCGCGTTCGGCTACGAGGAGGCCCTGGGCTACTGCGTGGCGCCGGGACTGGTTCGCGACAAGGACGGCGTCTCCGCGCTGCTCAGGGTGGTCGAGCTGGCCGCGATGCTTAAGGCCGAGGGACGTACGCTCGGCGACCGTCTCGACGAGATCGCCCGCGAGCACGGGCTTCATGCCACCGACCAGCTCTCGGTCCGGGTCACCGACCTCTCTCGGATCACCGACGCGATGGCTCGGCTGCGCACCAGCTCCCCCGAGCAGCTCGGCGGCCTGGTCGTCGAGCGTGTCGACGACCTCGCCGCCGGCAGTGCGGACCTGCCGCCCACCGAGGGGCTGCGCTACCAGCTCGCCGACGGTGCTCGGGTCGTCGTCCGGCCGTCAGGGACCGAGCCGAAGATCAAGTGCTACCTCGAGGTGGTCGTGCCGGTCGAGGGAGGTCCCGAAGCGGCCGAGGATGCCGTTGACGCGGCGCGCATCTCCGCGGCCGGTCGCCTCGACGCGATCCGGACGGACCTGACGAGGGTCGCCGGCCTCTAGCCAGGCGTGAGCGCGGGTCGCCGGCCTCCAGCCAGTGCGTGAGCGCGCCGCTATTGGACCACCTCAGGCAGGTCGCGCAACCGGGGGTCGTCCCGGTCTGCGAAGTACTCAGACGTCTTGGTGGCGTCGTCTCCCTCGGCCAGCTTCAGCGCGCGGAAGATGAAGGTGGCGATCACGCACACCAGCAGGTTGACGACGATGGCGAGGAAGCCGGCATAGATGAGCTTGTCGGTGTCGAACCCGAGGTTCGCGAGCGGGAACGCCGAGCCACCGAAGTGCTCCTTCTTGACCGTGAACTCGGTGGCTGAGGTGAAGATCCT
>JBPCND010000125.1:0-3049 GCA_051001655.1 Nocardioides sp.
CTTGGCGCTACTGCCACAGGGGTAGTCCGGCGACACCAGCAGCCGCGACGATCGCGTAGGCGACCACGCGATAGAGCCTCTCGTTCCCGGGGCGGAACATGGCCTGGCCCGCGGCCGTCGCCAATGCGTACACCGGAAGCAGGATGAGACCGAGGGCCGCCTGGCGTGAGCCGAGGACGTGGGTGATCACCAGGAGGGGCAGCATCAGGACCGAGAGCAGGCTGAGGAAAAGGGCGATGTTGGCCCGCACGCGTTCGGCGCCGTCTCGCCCTGAGAGCTGGAAGAGCACCACCACCGGCCCGGTGAGGCCGGTGGCGCCACCGACCAGACCGGTCGCCGCGCCGACGGCGACGCGCGCGGGTGCTCCATCGGCGCCCCCGCGTCGCCAGCCCGTGACGAGCGCAGCCACGGTGCCGAGGACCAGCAGGGAGATCGCCCAACGGAGCACCTCCGTCGGTGCGGTACGCAGCACGTAGAGCCCGATCGGCAACGTGACCGCGGCACCGACCAGCAGCTGGGCCACGGCCGGCCGGTCAGCCTCGCGCCACGCACGCGGTACCACGGTCACCAACGAGGCCAGCGCGGACAACGCGAAGATCCCGACAGCGTCGGCCGGCGAGTACAGCGCGGCCAGGGCCGGCACGGCCACGAGCGCGGCCCCAAAGCCGGCGAAGCCGTAGACCAAGCCGGCAGCGACACAGGCGGCCAGGGCCAGGGGTGTCTGCGGCGCCCAGAGCACGTCGACCACCACTCCACCATCACATCCTTTCTCCTCCAAGCGCGGACAATCCCCACTCTTCACTCGCGTGCTGACACACGTAGGCATCGCGCGATGGAGACGATGACCGCTGATGGGGCCTGGGCTGCGGTCAAGCATAGGATCGCACCGCCGCAGGCGGGCAGGATGAAGCCCCGTGCGCATCGGTGTCGGTGACGCTCGAAAACTGAGCGCTTTCGGCGAAACCGGCCTCAATTTCAACGAGCGATGACACGAGACAAACGCACCGCTAAGGTGGGCCGATTCTATCCTCAGGTAGCGTTGACGATGACGACTTGCGGCCGACATATTGGATTCCGGTCGCTCGGATTTCGCCTGCATAGATGGCGGCTTGCTCGACTTCTTCCCTGATCTCTTCGAGATCAGGGAAGAAGTACGGCCCCATCCGCAGTAGTTGGGTCTCGAATCGAGCCTCCAGCTGGCCGAGCATGCTTGGGCCATCGTGGAGACCTTCCTGGGCGGACCAGTCTGCGAAGTAGGCCTCCCAACCCTGACCCGAAGCGGCCCAGGCCCGGCGGTGGTCACCTGGCTCACGTCCCCTCGCACTTCAACAACGAGACACCGTTCGACTCGGTCGTCGCCTACAGCCTCGCCGCCGTCGGCGCCGTCCTGGTCGTCATCCTTGGAACCATGGCCGTGACCGCGTTCCAGAGCCACATCGACGCACCAGCCAGCATGCGACTGGCCCTGCGAGCCGGATATGCCCTGCTGGTCGCTGGGCTGCTTGCCGGCGTCGCCATGATCGTGCGCGGAACAACACTGGTACGCACCGGACACCGAACCGCGGGATACGCCGAGGCCGGCTTTCTGAAGGCATTCCACAGCGTCACGTTGCACGCCGTCCTGGTGCTGCCACTGCTCGCCTGGTGGCTCGCCCATCGGGGGATCGCCGACCCGCGGCGACGCACACTCATCGTCGCGGGAGCCGTCGCGGTCAATCTTACCGCTGCCGTCGTGGTCCTGATGCGTTCGCTGCTCACCCCTTTGAGCAGAGCAGCAACACAGGGCAGACGCCAGGGCAAGGTCGAACGGCGGGGTCGACCAGGTCAGGTCGTGATCAGGGTCATAGCCGTGCACAGGCCGGGCAAGGAACTCCAGATTGCCGATTTCCTCGACATGGTGTCGTGCCCACGGCTCGACCCACTGGGCGGGATATCGCGCCGGTGAGCGATCGTCAATCGGTCCGGGTGCGGAGGCTGCGCGCCAGGGTGGGGATCATCACCGTCGCAGCGACGAGATGCAGCCCGAGGAGGGCGGTGATGGTGGCGGGGCTTGCCCCAGCGAGGAGGGGCGGGACCAACGAGATCGCGGTCAGCGTCACTGCCGTCCGCACGAATCGCTCGGCGGGGCGAGCGCTCCAACGAAGAAGAGCGGCGGCAAGGACGATGCCCACGACCGAGAAGAGGCCGGTCACCACGGCGACCCCGGACAACGGGATCGTCTCGTCACCATCAGGGACCTCGAAGTCGACGCCAACGGCGTGGGCAAGCGCAGCGGCGAGGGTGGTGGTCACCATCGCCGCGAGCGTGGCAATGAAGCCGGTGCCTGCGAGCCCGCGGAGTCGTTGGGTGTGGCTGGTCCGGCCTGATGCCGGGCCTGCGACGGCTCCGGGGTCATTCATGCTGTTCATGTCGTTCCTCCATCATTCGGTGACTGGCGGGTGTGGTGACGGGCACGTGACGGTCCTGGCCCTGGGGTGTCATTCGGTCGGGTCGACCGGAGTACGCCGGTCGGTTCCGCTGCCGAGGGTGGGATGCGCGCCGCTGATGTGCACCTCCCAGCGGTCCACGTGAAGCACCCACAGGCGGAGGTCCGCCTCGCCGCTCAGTTCCTCGGCGGTGAAGGCCCGCGCACCACGCTCGGGACGGAAAGCTCTGGGCAGGTGTTCGGCGAGGGCAGCGGGTTGGACTTCGCGCGCGGTGCCGGCTACGTAGACCGCCTGCTGGTCGGGGCCTGGGGGCGCTGGAGTCGAAGATCACCGCGCTAAGCCGGTTGTCTCGCTTCAGGTTGTGTGCGGTACGGAGAGCCCCTGCAGCCAGGCCTGCCAGGCCGGCTCCTCGCGCCGCACGTAGTCCGCCGCGTCGGCGGAGAACAGGTACGCCCGTACGCCCGCAGTCGCCTTGCCGTCGCCCTCGCTGTACGCAAAGACGCTGAGCATCCCGGGCACCGGCGCGGTGAGCCGGACCAGCGTCTGCCGCTCGCCGACACGCTCGACCGTGCCGGTGGCGCCGCGCACCTCGACCGTCGCGCCCTCGTCGCCCAGCCCGAGCG
>JBPCND010000126.1:0-3265 GCA_051001655.1 Nocardioides sp.
TCGCACTTCGGGCCGATCATGGAGTCACGGTGGTGACGACCGGAGCCCGCTGCGAGGGCGAAATGCCGCACAACGCGCCGGTCTGGCTACCGGCTGGTGCGGAGCTGCGGCTCGGCTCACCGGCGGCAGGGCTGCGCACCTACCTCGCGGTGCGTGGCGGAATTGCGGTGGACCCGGTCCTCGGTTCACGATCGACGGACATCTTGGCTGGACTCGGGCCTGGAGTCGTTGTTGAAGGAGACATCATCCCCGTCGGGGAGACCGAGTGCCCTATGCCCGGCGTCGAGGTGGCTCCAGTCACGGATCCTCCTGGTGACGGGCTCGTCGTACGAGTGCTGACCGGGCCGCGCCGAGACTGGTTCGCCGACGACGCCTGGACGACGCTGACCGGACAGACCTACACGGTCAGCGGTGACTGCGACCGGGTGGGCGCGCGGTTGGACGGTTCCCCGTTGACGCGGTCGCACACCGGCGAGCTACCGAGCGAGGGGAGGATGCGCGGCGCGCTGCAGATCCCGCCTTCCGGAGCTCCCGGGCTGTTCCTCGCCGACCACCCGGTCACCGGCGGTTACCCCGTCATCGGTTACGTCGTCGACGACGACGTCGACCAGTGTGCGCAGCTGCGTCCCGGCCAGACCGTCAGGTTCCGTGATACGCAAGCAGCATGACTGCTCAGTGTGTCGCCCCGACGAACGGCACGGTCAAGCTTTGACTCGGATTCGTTAGTGCAGCCGAGGACTGTATTCGCCGGGTGTTCAGTTATATGCTGAACCATGACCGAGGCCATGATCACCGTCATTGGCGACTTGGTCGGCTCCCGGCACGTCGCTGACCGCCGTGCCGTCCAGACCGCGCTCGGTCGTGCGCTCGACGAGGTCAACGAGGCCCTCTCTCCCGCACAGACACTCGAGCCCACCGTCGGCGACGAGTTCCAGGGCGGGTTCGCGAGCCTGACCGACGCCATTCGTGCCACCCTGCTGGTGCGGCTGACCCTGCTGCCGTTCGTCGACTCACGGTGCGGCATCGGGTACGGCGGGGTGACCGTCCACGACGACACCCGGAGCCCGCTGCTCCAGGACGGGCCAGGCTGGTGGGCCGCCCGTGACGCCATCGAGGCAGTCGGGGCAGGCCGACCACACCGCCGTACCTGCTTCGTCTCACCCGACGGGCCCCATGACGTGGGCGCGGTGAACGCCTACCTCGTCTGTCGCGACCAGCTCGTCGAGCGACTCAACGAACGGGGCCTGCGGATCCTCCGGTTGGCGCTGCTCGGCCACAGCCAGAAGCAGATCGCGGAGGCCGAGAACGTGTGGCCCTCCGCCGTCTCGCAACAGTTCTCGAGGGGGGTGGGTGCCATCGTTGACGCGCAGACGATGCTCGAGGGAGGGACCACATGATCACGCTGAGCGCGTGGCTCCTGGTGGTCGGCCTGTGTGACCTGCTCCGTGCCACCCAGGACACCATCAGCCCGCGACACCGTTGGGTCCTGGTGGCGCTCGGCCTCTCGCTGTTGCTGTTCGTCGGGGTCTGGCTGGACCTTCCGGTGCGGGGATGGACGACCGTCGGAATCACCTGGGTGGTCGGTCTCGTCGGTTGGCTCGTCTGCTCCTCGGCCGCGCTCGATCCCAGCTCCGGACACCGCCCCCGTTGGCGCGCCCTGGCCTTCACGGCCGTGGTCGTCCCCGGCGTGCTGCTCGCCCTCCTCGGCGATGCCGTGCCCGTGTCGGTCGGGCTCCCGGAGCTCGTCGACGACTCGTTGTTGGGACGCGCCGGCCCGGAGGCAGGCCTCCTGCTCGGAGGCGCGCTGCTGGCCCAGATCAGCACCGCGAACGTCGCCGTACGCCTGCTGCTGGATGCGGTCGGGGTCCCGGCCGTGTCCAACGAGAAGTTGCTCAAGGGCGGTCGCGCCCTGGGTCCGATGGAGCGGATCTTCATCATCGGCCTCGGCCTGGCCGGCTCGCTGGGTGCCGCTGCCGTCGTCGTCGCGGCGAAGGCGCTGTTGCGCTATCCCGAGCTCCAGCGCACCGAGCGGGAGGAGGGGCCGACCGACGTCTCGGAGTACTTCCTGATCGGCAGCTTCTCCAGCTGGCTGCTCGCGCTGGCCGGGTTGGGCGTCTTCGTGCTCGGCAGGTGAGTCACGCCTGTACTGAGATGTCCAGGAAGTCAGCTCTGCGCTGAACCGGCGGTGGGGCGAGCGCTGTGCGTGAAAGTGGCGAGCAGATGGGGATCCGGCAGCTGCGCGCCGAGGCGGGCGGTCAGGGTACGTCGCGCGTCGAGCGGTCGCCGCGGCCGGACCGCCGCGAGATCTTCTCGCCGAGCCAGACGACCGGGTCGTACTTCCGGTCGATCACGCGCTCCTTCATCGGAATGATCGCGTTGTCGGTGATCTTGATCCCCTCGGGACAGACCTCCGTGCAGCACTTGGTGATGTTGCACATCCCCAGCCCTGCGGCCTCTTGGGCCAGCGCGCGACGGTCGTGGGTGTCGAGCGGGTGCATGTCGAGCTCGGCGTATCGGAGGAAGAACCGCGGACCGGCGAAAGCGGGCTTGTTCTCCTCGTGGTCGCGCACGACGTGGCAGGTGTCCTGGCACAGGAAGCACTCGATGCACTTGCGGAACTCTTGACCACGTTCGACGTCGGCCTGCATCATGCGACGCTTGCCGTCCCTGTCGGGCGGGCTCAGCCGTGCCGACGGGACCTGCTTGGCCTTCTCGTAGTTGTAGGACACGTCGGTGACTAGGTCGCGGATGACCGGGAAGGACCGCATCGGGGTCACGGTGATGGTCTCGGACTCCTCGAAGTCGGCCAGCCGGGTCATGCACAGCAGCCGCGGGCGGCCGTTGATCTCGGCGCTGCACGAGCCGCACTTGCCGGCCTTGCAGTTCCACCGGACCGCGAGGTCGCCGGCCTGGGTGGCCTGCAGCCGGTGGATCGCGTCGAGGACGACCTCACCCTCCTCGACGGCCACCATGTAGTCGCCCAGCTCGCCACCCTGTGCGTCACCGCGCCAGATGCGCATCTTCAGGTTGTAGCCCATCAGCCCTGCTCCATCCGGGTCACTGGTCGGGTCGCTGGTCGGGTCACTGGTCGGGTCACTGGTTTGTTCACTGGCGAGTCATTCGTCGAACAACGTCTTGAGGTCCTCGGGCATCACCGGCAGGGCCTGGTGCTCGAGGTGGACCGGCTCGGTGAGCTCACCACCCGGCAGCGTCAGCACGAGGTTGAGCGCACCCCACGCCGGGTCCGGCTTGGGGAAGTCGTCGC
>JBPCND010000127.1:0-11438 GCA_051001655.1 Nocardioides sp.
GGAAATGGACGAAGCCCCAGGTCAGACCTGGGGCTTCGGTGGTGCGCGAGGGGGGAGTTGAACCCCCACGCCCTTTCGGGCACACGGACCTGAACCGTGCGCGTCTGCCTATTCCGCCACTCGCGCCAGAAGTCTGCTCAGGGTAGCCCAAGCGCCGCAGAGCCCCCAAACCGGCCGGAGGGGGTGCGCCACCCGGTTCGTCAGCGGTCGCACGGCGTGGTGGACCCGAGTTTCAGCTGACGAATCGGTAGGGGTCCGCCCGACCGTTACGATCGTTGTGACTCGCGGAACCAAGAGAAAGGAGGCGACATGGGCATGCTGCAACGGTTCGAGGGCAAGCTCGAGCAAATGGTCGCCGGCACTTTCGCGCGGGCCTTCCGCAGTGCTGTCCAGCCCGTCGAGGTGGCCGCCGCCCTGCAGCGCGAGGTCGACAACTCCGCGCAGATCCTGTCCCGGGACCGGCGGCTGGTGCCGAACCAGTTCCACGTCGAGCTCTCCCCTCAGGACCACGAGCGGCTGGCGCCGTACTCCACGACGCTCGCCGACGAGCTGGTCGACATGCTCCGCGAGCACGCGCACGAGCAGTCCTACGTCTTCACCGGTCCGGTCTCGATCGCCTTCGCCGAGAAGGAGGACCTGACCACCGGCCGCTTCCGGGTCCGCAGCGCGGCACTCGCCAAGGTCACCCCGGCCTCGGACCGCGCTGTGACCGACACCGCCGTCGGCCGGGCCAAGGTGGTTCTCGAGGTCAACGGGATGAAGCATCCCCTCGAGGCGCCCGGCATCGTGATCGGCCGCGGCACCGACGCCGACCTCCGCATCAACGATCCAGGGGTGTCGCGCCGGCATGCCGAGATCCGGGTGCATCCGGGCGAGAGCGCCGCGCCCACCGTGAGTGTCGTCGACCTCGGCTCCACCAACGGCATGCTCGTCGACGGGCACAAGGTCGCACAGGCCACGCTCGGCGACGGCGCCACCGTCAAGATCGGCAACACCACGATGACGATTCGTTACGCCGAGAGGGACGAGCCGACCACGGGGCGTCCCCTCGGCGGACCCGGCTCGGCACCGGGCGAGGAAGGCGGTTGGGGTGTCTGAGCTGACCCTCATGCTGATCCGGTTCGCCTACCTGGCGATCCTCTGGATCTTCGTGCTCTCGGCCGTCTCGGTCGTCCGCTCTGACATGTTCGGTGCACGGGTCGACTCGACACCCCAGGCCGACCGTCGCGAGGACAAGCGGGCCCGCAAGCAGAACGGCCGGGGCAAGCCTGCCCGCCGGCCACGGGGAGCGCCGACGCACGTGGCCATCACCGAGGGTGCCAACTCCGGCGAGACCATCTCGCTCGACTTGTCGCCTTTGCTCATCGGTCGCGGTGCAGACGCCGCCATCCGGCTGGACGACGACTACGTCTCCACGCGGCACGCCCGCATCGCCAGCTCCGAGGACCAGTGGTTCGTCGAGGACCTCGGCTCCACGAACGGCACCTACATCGGCTCCTCGCGGCTGACCCAGCCGACCACCCTCACCCTCGGCACCAAGGTCCGGATCGGCAAGACCACTCTCGAGCTGAGGAAATAGGGCTGCCGCCGCATGGACCAGTCTTCCAGCTCGCCCCGTCTCGCCCTGCGCTTTGCCGCCCTGTCCGACCTGGGTCGGGTCCGCAAGGACAACCAGGACTCCGGCTTCGCGAGCGAGAATCTGCTCGTGATCGCCGACGGGGTGGGCGGAGCCGCCCGGGGTGACATCGCCAGCAGTACGGCGGTGCAGATCCTGCGCCGCCTCGACGCGCCGGCGCCCGACGACATGCAGGAGGCCCTGGCCGGCGCCATCCACCGGACCCACGATCGGCTCGCCGAACTGGTCGAGGAGGACCGGGAGCTCGACGGCACCAGCACCACCGTCACGGCTGCTCTCTTCGACGGCGCCAAGGTGACCATCGGACACGTCGGCGACAGCCGGGGATATCTCCTGCGCGAGGGCACCCTGAGCCAGCTGACCACGGACCACACCTTCGTCCAGGGCCTCGTCGACGAGGGGCGGATCACCGAAGAGGAATCCCGCACCCACCCGCATCGCAACCTCATCCTCCGCGCCGTCGACGGCGTGCACGAGACCGAGCCAGACCTCTTCGACGTCGCGCTAGCTCCCGGCGACCGGCTGCTGCTGTGCAGCGACGGCTGCTCCGGAGTGCTCGACCCCCCGCGGCTCGCCGACATCCTGGGCACCGGCAGCATCGACTACGCCGTCGTCGAGCTGATCCGAGCGTCGCTGGAGGCCGGCTCCTCCGACAACATCACGGTCGTCGTCGCCGATGTCGTGGAGGCCGACGCCGTCGCGGCCGACCCCGAGACCTCCGCGGCGGCGTCCACCGGCCCGATGCTGGTGGGGGCGGCGGCTGAGCAGCCACGTCGTACAGGCTCGGCGAAAGGCTTCTTCCGCGGGCACCGCGGAGGTGACACCGGTGAGCTCGAGCCGGTGCCCGGGGACGTCGACCCCGAGGCGTTGCGCTATGCGCCCCAAGCTCCGAAACGGTTCGCGTGGTTCCGCCGGCTCGCCATCGCGGTAGTGCTCCTGGGACTGGTGGTCGGTGGAGGTGTGCTCGCCTACAGCTGGTCTCAGCAGCAGTACTACGTGGCGGTCGCCGATGACAGTGTGGCGATCTACCGTGGCATCCAGACCGACCTCCCGGGCCTGACCACACATGAGCTGGCCCAGACCACCGACGTGACGATGGCATCGCTCCCGGAGTACCGCGCGGCGCAGGTCAGGGCGGGCATCCCGGCCGACGACCTCGCTGCCGCGGAGGAGATCGTCGAGGAGATCACCGGCTTCGCACGGGTCTGCCGCACCACGGAGCCCGCCCTCGAGCCCCCCGACTGCATCGAGTCGCCGGGGTCATCCTCAGGAGCGACCTCGTGCACAGCCTGAACCCCCTCAACGCCCTCCCCCTCGGCTTCACCCACCGTCGCCGTCGCGGCGCCGAGCTGTTCCTGCTGCTGATCAGCCTGCTCGTCGGAGTGGGCGGCTACGCCGCGGTCGGACTCGGCGTCGAGGGCGCTGTGCCGGTCGACATCATCGGCTACGGCGGCTGGCTGGCCGGGCTGTGCATCGGCGCCCATCTGATCGTGCGGCTCCTGGCGCCATACGCGGACCCGGTGATGCTGCCCATCGTCGCCGCCCTCAACGGGCTCGGACTCGCGGTGATCTACCGCATCGACCTCGCCAAGCTCGCCGACAGCGAGGACGCCAACGTCTTGGCGCGTGACCAGCTGATCTGGATGACGATAGGCGTGGTGCTGTTCGCCGCGGTGCTCGTGCTACTGCGCGACCACCGACGGCTGCAGGCCTTCACCTACACAGCCGGCTTCGCGGCCATCGTGCTGCTGCTGATGCCGCTGCTCCCGGTGCTCGGCACCGAGATCCGCGGCGCCCGGATCTGGATCAACGTCGGGCCACTGAGCTTCCAACCCGGTGAGATCGCGAAGGTCTGTCTGGTCGTGTTCTTCGCGGGCTACCTTGTGCTGCACCGCGACGCGCTGGCGTTGGCCGGTCGCCGGTTCGTCGGCATCGACCTGCCCCGCGCCCGCGACCTCGGACCCATCCTGGCGATGTGGGCGGTAAGCCTGGCGGTCCTGGTGTTCCAGCGAGACCTCGGCTCGTCGCTGTTGTTCTTCGGCCTGTTCCTGGTGATGTTGTACGTCGCCACCGAGCGGCCTGGCTGGCTGGTCGTCGGCACGACCCTGTTCGTCGGCGGGGCCTACTCTGGCTTCCTGCTGTTCAGTCACGTGCAGTCACGCGTCTACTCCTGGCTGGACCCGTTCAATCCCGACAACAACAGCTACCAGATCGTGCAGGGGATGTACGGCATGGCCTGGGGCGGCCTGGTGGGCCGCGGCCTCGGCCAGGGCGACCCGATCCAGATCCCGATCGCCGAGTCCGACTTCATCTTCGCCGCCATCGGCGAGGAGCTCGGCCTCACCGGCACGATGGCGATCATCGTGCTCTACGGCCTGATCGTCGAGCGTGCGCTCCGCACTGCGTTGGTCTGCCGCGACGCGTTCGGGAAGCTCCTGGCCACCGGACTCGGCGTCGTCTTCGCCCTTCAGGTGTTCGTGGTGATCGGTGGCGTGACCAAGCTGATTCCGCTCACCGGCCTCACCACACCGTTCCTCTCCTATGGCGGGTCGTCGCTGGTGGCGAACTGGGCGATCATCGGCCTCCTGCTGCGGATCTCCGACCAGGCGCGCAGGCCGATGCCCGAGCTGTCCGGGGATCAGGACTACGGTCCCGACGAGGATGACGCCACCGCGGTGGTGAGCCTGCGATGAACAAGCCGATCCGCACGATGGCGATCTTCTGCATGCTGCTCTTCGTCGCCCTGATGCTCAACACCACCTACCTGCAGTACGTCAACGCTGGCGACCTCAATGCCCGCGACGACAACAAGCGGGTCCGCGACGCGGAGTTCTCCCGCAAGCGTGGTGCGATCGTGGCCGGTGGCCGGGCCGTGGCCGAGAGCGTGCCGGTCAAGGACCCGTACGCCTACCAACGGGTCTACCGGGAGCCGTTCAAGTACGCCCAGCTCACCGGCTACTTCTCCTACATCTACGGCCGTGACGCGGTCGAGCTGACCGAGAACGAGATCCTCTCCGGCAGCGACCCTCGGTTGTTCGTCGACCGGGTCGTCGACATGGTCGGCGACAACCAGCCCGAAGGTGGTTCGGTCTCGCTGACGATCGACCGGCTCGCGCAGGATGCGGCGTTCGCGGGGCTTCGCGCCCTCGGCAACCGGGTGGAAGGTGCCGTTGTCGCTCTGCAGCCGTCGACCGGCAAGATCCTGGCGATGGCGTCCTCGCCGTCGTACAACCCGAACCTGCTCGCCTCCCACGACTTCAGCGACGTCCAGGACGATCGGGAGCTCCTGCTCGACGACGAGGCTGACCCGCTGGTCAACCGAGCGACTCAGGAGGTCTACCCACCCGGTTCGACCTTCAAGCTGGTGACCGCGGCTGCCGCGCTGGAGAGCGGGGACTACCGCCCCGACACGCTGGTGAAGGGTGGCCTCTCGCTGGACCTGCCGCAGACCGAGAACGACCTGCCCAACGACAGCGGCAGTGACTGCGGTGGCGACCGGATCACCTTGACCCAGGCCCTGATGACCTCGTGCAACGTGTCCTTCGGCTCCATCGGCCTGCAGCTCGGTGACACCGCTCTGCGCGAGCAGGCCGAGCAGTTCGGCTTCGGCGACGTCTACCTCCGGGACCTCAGCGGCCAGGTCCCGAGCCGCTTCCCCGAGGGCGACGTCGACGACCCGCTGACGGCGTACTCCGCGATCGGCCAGTACGAAGTGGCCGCGACCCCGCTACAGATGGCCATGATCGTGGCCGGGATCGGCAACGGCGGCACGGTGATGCGGCCCTACGTCGTCGACGAGGTCCGGGCTCCGGACCTGTCCGTGCTCGACCAGACCAACCCCGAGGACTACCGGGAGGCCGTGACCTCGTCGGTCGCCCGGGACCTGACCGAGATGATGGTCGAGGTCGTCGATCGGGGCACCGGCACGACCGCGCAGATCCCGGGCATCAAGGTGGCCGGCAAGACCGGCACCGCCCAGAGCGAGGCCGACCGGCCGCCGTACGCCTGGTTCGTCTCCTTCGCACCGGCCGACGACCCCGAGGTCGCTGTCGCGGTGCTGGTGGAGGACGCAGGTGTGGCACGTGACGCCATCTCCGGCAGCGGCCTGGCTGCTCCGATCGCGAAGTCTGTGATGGAGGCGGTGATCAACCGATGACCGACCAGCCAGGACCGGACCCTCGTTACCGCCTGGACAGCAGGATCGCCACCGGAGGCATGGGTGAGGTGTGGCGGGCCACCGACACCGTGCTGGGGCGTCAGGTCGCTGTCAAGGTACTCAAGCCCGAACACGCCGACGACACCACCTTCCGCTCTCGCTTCCAGACCGAGGCGCGGCACGCCGCGGCGCTGCACCACGCCAACGTGGCCACGGTGTTCGACTTCGGCGAGCTTCCCGCGGAGGACGGTCAGGGAGCGCCCCGCCCCTACCTCGTGATGGAGCTGGTGCCGGGTCAGGCGCTGTCGACGCTGCTCCGTGCCGACGAGCCGATGCCCGCGAGCACTGCCGCCGACCTGGTCGCCCAGGCGTGTGACGCGGTGGCAGCCGCCCATGCGATCGGTGTGGTGCACCGCGACATCAAGCCCGGCAACTTGCTGGTGACTCCTGACGGCCAGGTCAAGATCACCGACTTCGGGATCGCCCGGGCGGCCGACGCGGCCGGCCTGACCATGACTGGACAGGTGATCGGCACCCCGGCCTACCTCTCCCCCGAGCAGGCCGAAGGCAAGCAGGCGACTCGTGCCAGTGACGTCTACTCCCTAGGGGTGGTTCTCTGCGAGTGCCTCGCCGGGAGACGGCCCTTCATCGGGGAGTCCGCGATCAGTACGGCGCTGGCGCACCTGCGCGAGGAGCCGCCGCCGCTCCCCGACGAGGCGCCCGAGCACCTGCGGCAAGCGGTCGCGAGGGCGCTGGCCAAGGATCCGGCCGACAGGTTCGCGTCGGCGGCGGACTTCGCCGCTGTGCTGCGCGGTGGCCCGATGCCCGCCGCCGAGGCCGGGGCAGGTGCGGGTGCGGGTGCTGCGGGCGCCGGGGCGGGGGCGGCTGGTGCGGCGGCTCTCGCCTCCGACGGCACCAGGGTCATGACGACACCCGTCCCGGCGGCGCCGACCGGCGCCCCCCCGTCGCGGGTCACTCCGGCCGGAGCGGCGCGGAGGAGGAGGCCGGGATGGCTGACCTGGGTGGCTGCTGCTGCCGCCGTACTCCTGGTGATCCTGCTGGTCGCGCGGCTCGGCCTGGGTGACGAACCCACCGACGCCGCGGGCGACCCGGACCGCTCGGCGAGTGCCGACCCGCCTCGGACCCCGGACGGCGATCCCTCCGGGACAGGCGAGCCGAGCCAGGAACCGACCCAGGAACCCACCCAGGAACCCACCGAGGAGCCGACCGAGGAGCCGACCGAGGAACCCACCGAGGAGCCGACCGAGGAGCCGACCGAGGAGCCGACCGAGGAGCCAGGCATCGAGATCGTCGCTGAGGACTACGTCGGGTCCACCGAGGACGACGCCAAGGAGCGGCTCGAAGCGCTGGGTCTCGAAGTCAATGAGGAGAAGGTGGAGAACCCGGGCGACGCCGTAGAGGACACCGTCGCGGCGGTCTCCCCGACGGGTCCGGTCGAGGAGGGCACCGAAGTCACCCTTTCCATCTACGACCAGGTCAAGGGCAAGCCGGAGGACGTCCCTGGTAAGGGCGATGAGAAGGATGACTAGGAAGCGACGAGGACGACCACGTGAGTGAGGGCACAGCTGCCGACCGAACTCGAATCGGCGGCCGCTACGAGATCGGCGAGCTGCTCGGTCGCGGCGGCATGGCCGAGGTGCGCAAGGGCAACGACGTCCGGCTCGGGCGAATCGTCGCGATCAAGCAACTGCGCACCGACCTCGCCAGTGACCCCACGTTCCAAGCCCGGTTCCGTCGTGAGGCACAGTCGGCTGCTTCGCTCAACCACCCCGCGGTCGTCTCGGTCTACGACACCGGCGAAGAGCAGGCCACCGACGGCTCGGGCGTGCCGCAGCCTTACATTGTGATGGAGTACGTCGCCGGCCGCACCCTGCGCGAGATCATCCGCGAAGGCCGCAAGATCCTTCCCGAGCGCGCACTCGAGATCACCTCCGGTGTCCTGGCGGCGCTGGACTACAGCCACCGCGCCGGAATCGTGCACCGCGACATCAAACCCGCCAACGTCATGCTCACGCCGTCCGGCGACGTGAAGGTGATGGACTTCGGGATCGCCCGGGCGCTCGCCGACTCCTCCTCGGCCATGACCCAGACCGCCGCTGTGATCGGCACCGCGCAGTACCTCTCCCCTGAGCAGGCCCGCGGGGAGACCGTCGACTCGCGCAGCGACGTCTACTCCACCGGCTGCTTGCTCTACGAGCTGTTGACCGGACGCCCGCCGTTCGTCGGCGACAGCCCCGTGTCCGTGGCCTACCAGCATGTCCGTGAGCAGGCGGCCCCACCGTCCACGCTCGACGAGGACCTTCCGCCCGAGGTCGACGCCATCGTGATGAACGCCCTTGCCAAGCCGATCGACGAGCGCTACCAGAGTGCCGCTGCCATGCGCTCCGACATCGAGCGTTTCCTTGCGGGCAAGCCAGTGGCTGCTCCGGCCGTCCCCGCAGCCGCTGGGGCCTCCGGTGCCGCCTTCATGCCGGCCGACAGTCCGACCCAGGCCACGTCCATGTTTGCGGGTCAGAGCGCCGATGAAGGGGAGGCCCGGAGGCGCTGGCCGCTGCTCCTGCTGGCGCTCGGCATCGTGGCGTTGCTGGTCGGAGCGGCGGTCTTCGGGCCGATGTTGTTCAACAGCCCACCCGAGCAACGGTCGGTGCCATCAATCCTCAACATGTCCCGCGCGCAGGCGGAGAGTGCGATCGAGGAGGCCGATCTCACTCTCGGCGACCTCGAACGGGAGCCGTCCTCCGACGTGAGCAAGGGCCGGGTGCTCGCCCAGAACCCCGATCCCCGCACCTTCCTCGCCCCAGGCTCCGAAGTCGACCTGACGCTGTCGACCGGAGACCCCGACGTCGTGGTGCCCTACGTGATCGGCGAGGACAAGGACCTCGCGGCTGAGGAGATCAGGGACGCCGACCTCCGCGTGAGGTTGGTCCGCGTGCAGTCCGACGCGGAGCAGGACACGGTGACCCGGACCGACCCCGACCCCGCGGCAAGCGTGTCCAACCAGACGGTCGTCAACGTCTACTGGTCCGCGGGCCCACGGGACGTGCCGAGCGTCGTGGGGATGCAGGAGGAACAGGCCACCCGCGTCCTGGACCGAGCCGGGTTCGGCGTCGAGGTGGTCAACGACTCCGAGACCGTCGCCGAGCCGGGCCAGGTGCTGCGGCAGAGCCCGGAGGCCTACACCGAGCAGCCTCAAGGCACCGAGATCCTGATCACCGTGTCCGACTACGAGAGGCCGACGCCCACCCCGACACCGTCCGAGACACCGACCGAGACGGAGACACCGACACCGACACCGACACCGACCGAGAGCCCCGAGCCCACGGAGACGCCCACGACGCCCTCGCCCAAGCCGACCGGGACCCCGTCGCTGACCCTGTCCCCGAGCGTGGTCCCGACCGACTGACCAGGCTCAGAAACGGTCCTCTAGCCGCGGAAGAGACGTCTGGTGGACAGGTTCTCATAGGGTCGGTCGTTGTGCGGATCTCGCCGAGGCAGCAGGTTGGCGAGGTTGCCCCTGACCCACCTCAAATCGACCGAGTGTCTTCTGCTGCGATATCAGGGGTCGGCGACGGGTCGCGCGTAGTTCAGCTCCGTCGATCCGCTGAACGCCGGCGCAACGATCTCGGTCTCGACCCGGACGTCCCAACCGACCTGGTAGGCGGCGACCGCCTCGAGGTAGAAGCCGATGTAGGGGCTCTGGTCGAGGCTGTCGAGCATCCCCTCGCCCGGACCGATCGCGGAGATGACATACGGCGGCGCGTAGGGAACGCCGTGCAGGATCACCGTGTTGCCCACGCACCGGATTCCGGTGGTCGACACGACCCGCTGCCCCTGGACCGTCATCGCCTCGGCTCCACCTGCCCACAGCGCGTTGACCACTGCTTGGATGTCCTGTTGGTGCACGACGAGATTGTTGATGTTGACGCCCGAGCCGACCGTGTTGACCACTGCCTCGGGTGCGTCTGTCAGCGTGACCGTCATCCCCGGACCGCGGACCGGCACCAGTCCGGCCGGTCCGGCGACGGCGTCGGCCTCGGCCTGTGCCCACTCGGCATCGGTGTCCCCGAGCCGCTCGGTCAGGTCGTCGACCTCCTGCACGAGCTCGCTCTGCCGCTGGCGCAGCCCCTCGACCCGGTCGGCTTCCGCTTCTGCGAGGCCCGGGAGGTCGTCGTACCGGCCGGCCCGCAGGTCGGTGCCGCCCGAGCTGACCGCGCTCGTGACGAAGAGGGCACCCGCCACCACGAACATCGCCGGTGCTGCGGTCCGCCAACCCCATGACCGGGTGCGCGCACTCCGCACCCGGCTCGCGAGCGCAAACGAGAGCCGCTCACCCAGCTTCTGGCGGTGGCCGCGATCACGACCGGCCCCGGGCGTTGGGTCCGGCGTCGGGGTGGACCCCTGGGTGGACATGTCGATGTGCTTTCGTCGATGAACCGGTCGCGGACTACGCTAGCCCAGCCGCCAAGGCGCCCTTGCCTCCAGCATGGGCCCGACCAGCACCCGACAACAACCGACAGCCCCAGGAGTACGCCGTGTCCCAGTCCACGCCCCGCCAGAGGGCCGGAGCTCCCGCGGACCCGACCGTCTCCGTCGTCCGCACGGCACTCGCAGCGGGCCTCGTCGTCGTCGGCATCGCCTGGATGGTGGTCTACATCAACGTTGCCCAGGACGGCGAGAAGCTCACCTGGATGGGTGAGCTGCTCCGCTGGAACTTCCTGGTCGGATTCGGGCTGATCTTCCTCGGCCTCGCCGTGGCGGCCCACCCGAGCACCCCGCTCGGGCGCGGCCGCGGTGTGGTCGTCGGGATGCTGGCAAGTTTCCTCGTCGGCCTGGTCTGGATCGTCGTGTACTACCTCACCGGTCAGGACCTGAGCATCCCCCTGATGAAGAACCTGGGACAGTACAACCTGGTGGTCGGGATCGGGTTCATGGCGGTCGGTTTCGTCTACGCCACGCGCTGGGAATGAGACCGCATCATCTGAATCACACGCCTGGAATTCATCCACAGAGGTTATCCCCAATGTGGACAACCCCCGAGCACCCGGTTTGCCCGGCACGATTGCAGCGTGGCGTGCGGACGCGCCGACTCGGCAGCCGGGGTCACGGACGCTTGGCGTCGCCTAGAGATTGGTGAGCACGCGGCGTAGTCGAACTTCTCGACCGGTTCGGCACGCTCGATACGGTCCTGGAGCGGGGCCGGCGTCAGCCGAGGGTGGCGGAGCGGGTCAGGACCGCCACCAGCAGCAGGGCAGTGATCGCCCCGACCCCGACTGCCTGCCAGCGGCTGCGGGAGGCCCGGGGGGAATAGGCGATCACGGCCGCCAGCACCAGGCCACCGAGGAAGCCGCCGAGGTGGCCCTGCCAGGAGATGAAGGAACGCCCGACGACGGTGATCACGAAGTTGAGGCCGATCCACATCAAGAGCTGCGAGTAGTTGCCGCGCACCTTGTAGGCCAGCACCAGCAGCGCGCCCATCAGGCCGAAGATCGCTCCGGACACCCCGATGGTCGGGGTGAAGGGAGCGCTCAGCCAGTAGACCATCGCACTTCCGCTCAGCGCGGACAACAGGTAGACCGCGAGGAACCGGAGCCGGCCCAGAACCATCTCGAGCTGAGGCCCCAGCAC
>JBPCND010000128.1:0-6621 GCA_051001655.1 Nocardioides sp.
CCTTCGTCAGCGCACCGAGCACCTCCACGATCGAGTCCAGCAGCGGTGCGACGTGCTCGGCGCTGCGGGTGTCGAAGGTCTGGGCGAGGCGCAGCGACTTGTCGATGCCGAGCGGCAGGCCGCGCTCGTTGACCACGGCGATCCGTGCGCTGCCCGTCGGGGGCCCCTCGCCAAGGTGGACCTCGGCGTCGTACACCACCCGCTGCGCGACGTGCTCGGCGACCTGTAACCGCGTCGAACCGTTCGGGACCCTGCGGAGTGCGGACGGCCACGGTACGACGTACCCGTCGTCGCGCTGCCGACCGTCACGAGGGAGGTGGAAGGACCAGATCCGGCGCTCGTCGAACAGCACGTCGAGCACGACCTCAGCGTCCGTCGCCGCGTGGATGCCCTCGTCGTCGACACGCACCGACGTCACCGGGGCGTCGCCGCCGTCGCAGGGGGCGGCCGAGGCGGCACGGGCGGCGGCCGCATCGGCGGGCACGTGGGCGGCGGCGGGCACGGGCATGCTCCTGCGCTGGTCGGGTCGGGTCGGCGCTCATGCTATCCACCCGAGCGACCGGTGTCGGCCACGCACCGTCCACCCTCCTGACCTCTGGATGCACGGTAGGCAGGTTCTTGACGCGTCGAAACCTGCGCAACGTGCATCCAGAGGCTGTGGACAGGCTCCGCGCGCACCGGCCCCGCACTGGCAGGGTCGGACGATGCACAGCCCACCTCACCGCGGGGCACCAGTCGCCCGGCCTCCCCAGGGCCTGGTGCGACCGGTCCCGATCGACCCGACCGGGCGGACCGGACCGACCCGCGGCCAGGCCGCCGGCACCCGCTGGCGCACCAACAGCCGGGGTTTCCACGTGCCCGCCTGGGTCGACGGCGACTGCCCCGAGCAACGTGTCCTGGAACAGTCGCTCAGACTTCCTGCGGGTGGCGCAGTCATGGGCTGGGCGGGATGTCGCCTGCTGAGCGCCAACTTCTTCGACGGTCTGGCGCGCGACGGGGTGACCCGGCTCCCGGTCCCGCTGGCCCTCGGCCGCGGCGGAAACATCCGCGAGGACGATCGCGTCACTGTGTCGCGGGATCCGCTCCTGGACGACGAGGTGGTCTGGGTCTACGGGATCCCGTGCACGACGCCTGAGCGCGCGACCTTCGACGCCGTACGAACGGCGACCGATCTCATGGAGGCCGTCGTGGCGCTGGACATGGCCTTTGCCGGGGAGGTCACCTCCATGTCGCGGATGCGGGCGTACGTCGCCGACACGGCCGGCTGGAAGGGAGTCCCCCTTGTCCGGCAGGCGCTCGAGCTGGCCAGCGAGCACAGCTGGTCGCCGAACGAGACCCGCCTGCGGATGATCTGGCAGCTCGGCGCCGGCCTCCCCCGTCCGCTGGTCAACCGGCCGGTGTTCGATCGGCGCGGCAGGCTGCTGGGCTACCCGGACCTGCTCGATGTCGAGTCCGGCCTGGTCGGCGAGTTCGATGGAGGGGATCACCGGGGCGCCGGACGCCATGCCGACGACGTCGGCCGGGAGGCGACGCTGCGCAACCACTGGCTCGAGGTCGTCCGGGGGACCGGCCCGGACCTGCTCCGTCCCGAGCGCGTGCAGGCACGCATCCTGGCCGCCCGGCAGCGCGCCAGGTGGCTGCCGCCCGACCGCCGCCCCTGGTCTATGACGCCCCCGCCCGGCTGGGATCCCGGCCCCACCCTCGATGAACGGCTCGCACACCGGGACTTCATGGCCGACGCCAGACGGCAGTGGGAGCGGGACGGCTGCGCCCCGTGACCTGGCCGGCCTGGCTGGCTGGCCGGCGGCTGGCTGGGCCAGCGACCCGACCGCGAACCGACCATGCCGGCGCGCGACCGGCCGGCTGAGGATGGACCGCGATGTGCTGCTGCGCCCTGGAGCAGGCAGCCGGGTCAGGGCTGGTCGGGAGCCTTCCAGACGTCCTCGCGGGACATCCCTGCGGCGCGGCCCTTCGCGGAGATCACCAGCGCCATCTTGCGCGAGGCCTCGTCGATCATCTCCTCACCGAGCATGACCGCGCCCTTCGCGCCGCCGTGCTCGGAGGTGTAGAACTCGTAGGCGTCCAGGATGTTCTCGGCGTGGTCGTAGTCGGACTGCAGTGGGGAGTACGCCTCGTTGGCGGCCGCAATCTGGTCCGGGTGCAACGTCCACTTGCCGTCGAAACCCAGCGCCGCGGACCGGCCGGCCACCCGCTTGAACCCGTCGAGGTCCTTGATCTGCAGATACGGCCCGTCGATGGCCTGCTTGTCGTGCGCCCGGGCCGCCATCAGAATCCGCATCAGGATGTAGTGGTAGGCGTCGCCGACGTCGTACCCCGGCGGCTGCTCACCGACCACCAGGGACTTCATGTTGATCGACGCCATGAAGTCGGCCGGGCCGAAGATGATCGTCTCGACCCGCGGGGATGCTCTGGCGATGGCGTCGACGTTGATCAGTCCGAGGGCGTTCTCGATCTGGGCCTCGATGCCGATCCGGCCGACCTCGTAGCCCATCGTGGTCTCGATCTGGGTGAGCAGCACGTCGAGCGCCACCACCTGCTCGGGGGTCTGCACCTTGGGCAGCATGATGCAGTCGAGGTTCGACCCCGCCCCCTCGACGACCTCGATCACGTCCTTGTAGGTCCACTGCGTCGTCCAGTCGTTGACGCGCACGGTCCGCACCCGCGAACCCCAGTCACCGGTGTTGAGCACCTCGACGATGTTCTTGCGCGCGCCCGCCTTCGCGATCGGCGCCACCGAGTCCTCGAGGTCGAGGAAGACCTGGTCCGACTCCAGGCCCTGGGCCTTCTCCATGAAGCGTGGGTTCGACCCAGGCACGGCATGGCAGGACCGGCGGGCGCGCAGTGCGGTAGGCCCCGGCGAGTCGGCGGGCTCGGTGGGCATGGGCGCCTCCTAAGTGTCGAGAACTTCGGAGCGTACTGCGGTCCGCACCGGCTCAGTCGACCGGCGCCTCGGTGAGCGTCGCAGATCCCCGGTTGCCGACGACGACCAACGCCATGCCGCCCAGCATCACACCGAGTCCCAGCAGGGCCAGCGCCGGCGGTTGCTGGCCCAGGATCACCGCGGCGAGGATCGACGCCCCCGGGACCTCGAGCAGCAGCGCCAGCGAGACCGCCATCGGACTCGTCGTGGCGAGCAGATGGTTGAGCACGGAGTGCCCGAGCAGCTGGGCGGTGCCTGTCACCAGCAGGAGCAGCCCCCACTGCGGCGCCGGATAGCCGGCCAGATTCTGCCCGGACACCAGGCAGGCCACCGCTAGCACAAGAGCGCAGGAGCCATAACAGACAAAGGTGTACGTCGTCGTGGTGACCGACTGACGCGCCCTCGACCCCAGGACGGTGTACGCCGCTGCGGCGATCCCGCCGACGAGCGCCAGCATGTCGCCGACGAGCGCGCGCACCGACAACGTGAAGTCCACACCCGAGACGACCAGCACCCCCCCGAAGGCGAGCACCAGCCCGGTGGACACCAAGCCGCCGAAGCGTTCCCCACGCAGCAGCTGCCAGGCCACGATCCAGACCAGCTGCAGACACACCAGCGCGGTCGCTGAGGCCACCGACGTGAGCGTCAGCGACGTCACCCACATGGCGAAGTGAACAGCCAGGGTGACGCCGGACAGCAGGATGAACCGGAGCTGCCCGCCTCGGAGTCCGCGCAGCTCCTCACGCCGTCCTCCCAGAGCCACGGGAGCAAGCGCCACGGGAGCAAGTGCCACGGCGGCGAGACCGTTGCGCCAGAACGCGATCGCGAGAGGCGGCACCACCATCGCCGCCATCAACGGACCCGACAGGGAGACCGCGAGAACGGCGACGGCCATCAACAGGAGCGTGCGCACGGTGGCAGAGTCTGGCACGCTCGGGGACGTGAGCGACCAGGCCGGACCAGCAGTGAGCAAGGCGTTGATCACCGAGCTGGCGCGGAAGACCGGAGTGTCCTGGCTGAGGTACGGCGCCGCGGCCGCCCGTGACACCGGCGCCGAGGCCGGGGACGCTCACGACACGCATGCCGTATGGCACCTGTGGTTCGACGACTCGCTCTACGTGCTCTCGGGCGGCGAGGAGCAGTCGCTTCCGGGCATCGAGCACGTCGAGCGCGTCGAGGTGATGATGCGGAGCAAGGACAACGGCGGCCGGCTGTTGACGTGGGTGGCCGTGGCGTCCGCCGTACTCCCCGAAGACGATCTATGGGAACCGGTGACGGCCGCCCTCGCCGCCGGCCGGCTCAACGTCCCGGATCTCGCGGCCGCCCCCGCAGGGTGGGCCCGGACGTCGAGGGTGACGCGGCTGCTGCCCACGAGCGAGACGGTCGAGGACCCGGCCGACCTCGACGGGGACGCCCATCTCGCGACCCCACCACCGACCCCGGCGACGACCCGCGGCCCGCTCCCCCGGGTGCTGCACCGCCGCGTCAAGCGCCGGCCGCGGCTCAGCTGACGTCGGGGACCCGGATCTCACCGCTGGCGACATGCTGGACCTGGCCGGCCACGTGAGCGCGCACCGCCCGGCCCTCGGCCACGTCGACGCGGCCGAGCAGCCGTGACGGCCGGCCCATCTCGACGCCCTGCCGGATGACGTACCGGTCGCCGTCGCCGAGCAGACCGCGTGCCACGAGCGCCATCCCGAGGCCTGCGGCTGCCGAGCCGGTCGCCGGGTCCTCTGGCACTCCGGCACCGGGCACGAACACCCGCGCGTGCACGTCGAGCTCGTTCCCCGAGCCGTCCCCCGCACCCACCGCACCGTCGTCCCTCGCACCCACCGCACCCACCGCACCCACCGCACCCACCGCTGAGCCGTTCCCCACGCCGTCGCCAACCCCGGGACCGGCCAGCGCGTAGACGTTCACAGCGTCGAGCAGATCCTGGACCGTGCCAAGACCGGCGAGATCGCCCAGACCGGCCAGGCCATCGGCGGCGAAGCCGGACCAGTCGAAGCTGCCGCCTGCCGCACGGGCCCGGACCACGGCCTCGTCACTGACCGGGACGTGCACGAAGGACCGTCCGCATCCGGCCACCCAAACGTCACCCGCGAGGTCGTCGAGGGACAGGCCGATGTCCGCGAGCAGGCTGCCGACCAGCTCGGCCGGCACTGGTCCGGCCAGGTCACGGGGGGTCGCGGCCAGCTCGACGAGGTCCTCGGCGAAGCGGACGCCGACCGGTCCGGCACCGCAGGTCTGTTCCACGACCGGTGAGGACAGCAGCCCGTGCTCGCGCAGCACCCAGGCGGTGCCGAGCGTGGGATGCCCGGCGAACGGGATCTCGCTCTCGGGCGTGAAGATCCGCACCGAGTACGCCGCAGGCCCGCCCGGCACCGGGAACGCCGACTCGGAGAAGCCGAACTCCCGGGCCAGCGCCTGGCACTGCGCCGTCGACAACCCCTCGGCACCGTGCACCACGGCGAGCTGGTTGCCGGCGAACGCGCGGTCGGTGAACACGTCGACGATGTCGTAGCGAAGCATGGCGCCATGCAACCACGACGGCAACCACGACGGTTACCGCGCCGGTCACCACGACGGGGGCGCTGCCGACGCTAACCTTTGCAGTTGTGAGCACCTCCTCCACCCGCGTCTTCGCGGCCCGGCTGGCCGGGCTGCCGGTCTTCGACCCTGTCGGTGACCAGGTGGGCAAGATTCGGGACCTTGTCGTGCTGCTCCGGCCCTCCGGGCTGCAGCCGCGGGTGCTCGGGCTCGTGGTCGAGGTCTTCGGGCGCCGGTCCGTCTTCGTCCCGATGACCCGGGTGACCAGCGTGGACAGCGGCCAGGTGATCACCACCGGTCTGGTGAACATGCGCCGCTTCGAGCAGCGGCCCAGCGAGACTCTCGTGTTCGGCCAGATGCTCGACCGCAGGGTCACGATCCGGGAGACCGGGGTCCAGGGCACGGTGTACGACGTCGCCATGGAGCAGGCCCGCAACCGGGACTGGATGGTCAACCGGGTGGCGCTCCAGGAAGGGTCCAAGCGTTTCGGCCGGCGCGGTCAGACCCACGTCGCCGAGTGGCGCGACGTCGACGGGTTCGCCGTCCCCGAGGAGAGCCAGGGCACCACCCATCTCCTCGCCGCCCTGGAGGAGATGCGTCCGGCCGACTTGGCCAACGTCCTGAACGACCTCCCGGCCAAGCGTCGTGGCGAGATCGCTGCTGCCCTCGACGACGAGCGGCTCGCCGACGTACTGGAGGAGCTGCCCGAGGAGGTCCAGGTCGAGATCCTGGGCAACCTCGGCAACGAGAGGGCCGCCGACGTGCTCGAGGAGATGAGCCCGGACGACGCAGCCGACCTGATGGCCGAGCTGCCGCCGGAGACCGCCGAGCGGCTGCTCCGGCTGATGGAGCCGGAGGAGGCCGAGGATGTCCGCCGGCTGATGTCCTACGAGGAGCGCACCGCCGGCGGCCTGATGACCACGGAGCCGGTGATCCTGCCGCCCGACGCCACCGTCGCCGACGCCCTCGCGCACGTGCGTCAGGCCGAGCTGAACCCTTCGCTCGCCGCGCTCGTGTACGTCGTCCGCCCGCCCCTCGAGCCGCCGACCGGACGGCTGATCGGGGTCGCACACATCCAACGACTGCTGCGCGAGCCGCCGTCCTCGCTGGTCGGCGCCGCCCTCGACACC
>JBPCND010000129.1:0-4711 GCA_051001655.1 Nocardioides sp.
GACAACGCCGTGATCAGCGCTCCCGCAGCGAAGGCCAACATCGCCGCCAGCACCCGCTTCGGGATGCGCATGCGGCCACCCGCAACGGCGCCGAACACCACCGCACTCTAAGCGATGACGTCGAGGACCAGGGACTCACGCACAGCTCGATTTTCCCCCTGCCGCAGGGCGCATGCCTGCATGCCCTCACCCGGCTTACATCGTAAACTTTTGGACCGAATCCGGCATAAGACCCACCGAGGCCGGGTACGCCCACCGGAGCAAGGACGTACCCAACCAGTGAGGGAGCACCCTATGCTCAGCGAACAAGAAGCCCGTGAAGCCGTCGGCAGCACCGCGTACTCGTCCGACGACGAAAAGCTCGGCAAGGTCGGACAGGTCTTCCTCGACGACCAGAGCGGACGGCCAGAGTTCATCACCGTCCAGACCGGTCTCTTCGGCACCAAGGAGAGCTTCATGCCCGTCTCGGAGGCGAACTTCTCCGGAGACCGGCTCACCGTCCCCTACACCAAGGACAAGGTGAAGGACGCCCCCAACGTCGACGCCGACGGCGGGCACCTCGACCATGACGAGGAGGAGCGGCTCTACGCGTACTACGGGATGGACTACAGCTCGTCGGGTGACTCCGGCCACACGGACACCGATCGGGGCGTCGGGCACGACACTTCTGGCCCGAACACCGACGAGGCGATGACCCGCTCGGAGGAGCAGCTCCGGGTCGGCACCACCGAGGAGGAGACGGGCCGGGTCCGCCTGCGCAAGTACGTCACGACCGAGCAGGAGACCCACACCATCCCCGTCCGCAAGGAGCGGGCCGTCCTCGAGACGGAGCCCATCACCGAGGGCAACGTGGGCGACGCCACCTCCGGCCCGGCGATCTCCGAGGAGGAGCACGAGGTCACCCTGAGCGAGGAGCGGCCGGTGGTTGAGAAGACTGTCGAGCCCGTCGAGCGGGTCCGCGTCGGGAAGGAGACGGTCACCGAGGACGAGACCGTCACCGAGGAAGTCCGCAAGGAGCAGATCGACGCGGACGGCGACGTCACCGACCGCCGCTGACCCGAACAGTTCACAGCGCTTGGGCGCCTGCGTCGACTTCGACGCAGGTGCCCTTGCTGTGTCCTTGGGGTTGGGACGAGCCGGGTCGTGTCTAGCGGCCCTGACCGGGGAGCTTCTTCGCCAGCCCGTGCCTGGAGACCTCCCCGGTCGAGCATGCCGGGCGCGGTTCTGCTTGTACGCCCGCGCAGGCCCCGAGCACGAGCCCGGCCAGCGCGACGCCGGCCACGACGCCGATGTCGCCCCCCACGGGTCGGCTCCGCGTTGCCTAGGGCGGAGCACGTCGCGCCCGCGACGCTCCTCATTGCATCGACCGCGGAGGACAAGGGGACACATCAGAGACGAGCCCGAGGACCCGCGGCACCACATCCCGCGGCACCACATCCCGCGGCACGAAGAGCCGCACAGCACGATCTACGGGGATCACGACGTCGGCAGAACTGGACCGCCTGGAACCCCGTGCCGACCATGCCGAGACGAACAGCCCCAGCGCCGTCCGGGCCCGCCTTGAGAGCCACTCCTCGTGGAACGGTGAGCACCACTGGACCGGCTGGCAGCTGCCGAACGCTCCACGAGGTCTCCACCCGCCGATCGGATGGGCTCTCAGGCGGTCCTCGGACAACTTGTCCACGCCGAGCATCCCTTCGTGGGAGAGACGGGTCGGCGACGTCGAGCACATCGACGACCGCCTCGACGTCGGACCACCAGCAACCTGGGCATGGCCCGGCGTCGGGCAGGCGGGATGGCCGCAGTGGCACGCCAGATGAACGACCGACTGAGGGCGTGACAACGCGCCATGCGCACCACATGAGCCTCCCGGGGTTTCGGACGCGTCCGATCGGGAAGTCTTGTCGGTGTACGGCCTGCGCAGCGCGCCACCGGCCGATGTGTCCCCGCCGTCTCCCGGGAGCGGCGGGTTTCGCATCTCAGGAACCCGCCGTGGTGGCTTCCTCGAAGGCCGGTCAGTCCGGGTCGAGAGCCTGGGCAACGGCCGCCACGGTGACGCCGTACGCCACGTGCGGCACGACGTCGCTGACCCAGTCCTGAAGCGTCCAGGTCCGCGGATCGCTCACCCCGAGCGCTGCCATCGGACCCGCGGTGGCGGCTATCGCCCCGAGTCCGGTGGCCAGCCCAGCGGTGCGGACGTGAGGTCGCCAGCCGGCGGTGCGGGCGAGGCCGAGCGCGGCTCCGACTCCGACACCGGCAAAGATGCCGGTGAGCGGTCCGAGACCGGCGACCCGGTTCTTACGGGTGTCCTCATCACCGGGGATCCGGCTTCCACTCTTCGCCACGAGCGCCTCGACGGTGTCCTAGGGCGTGCTGCTGGTGCCGCGGCCGCGGATCGCCATGTCGAGATAGGTGACGGCGTTGAGAGCAGTCGTCCCGGCAGCGCCGGCGGCGACGCCCGCCAAGACCGATCTGCCCACGCTCATGGTTGGACGAGGCCGAGCTGGGAGAGCATTCCCATCTGGTCGCTGCTTCCCCACCGCTCCACCAGCTTGGCGTCCTCGAACCTGCTGATCTGCATCCCGCGCACCCTGATCGCCTTGCCGGTCGCTTCATGCCCCATCAGAGGGCCTTGGTGCGTGCCAGTGAGCGTGTAGGCGAACGCGACGTCGTCATCGGCCGCCGTGAGGTGCTCGACCTCGATGTGCAGGTCGGGAAAGGCTGTGCGCATCTCGGTGTAGAAGCTGCGGTAACCCTCCGGTCCGGGACCTTGATCCGGTGCTGGGTCGTGGTCGACCGAGCCGGCCGCGACCAGGTCGTCGAAGGCGTCGAGATTGCCGCTGTTGACGGCGTCCCCGAATGCTTGCTGTGAGGCGATGTTGTCCTGGCTGCTCATGGCATTCCTCTCCTAGGGCGATGTGGTGTGCATCAGATCGCGCCGGACATCAAGAAACTCGGCGCGAGTCCAACTGTCGAGCCTTGCACACGCACCCACGCCGTCTCCCGGGGGCGGCGGGTCTCGCAGGTCAGGACCCGTGCAGCAGGGCGCCGAAGACGTCCCCCTCGGCGTCGACCCGTGCGAGCACCTCGTCGTGCATCAGCTGCTCGATGGCCTCGGGATCCTCCGCCCCGGCCTCGATCTCCGCCCAGGTGCGTGGGGCGGCGACGTACGGCCGCCCCCTCCCGCGCAGGGAGTACGGCGTGATCGTGGTCTTGGCGGCGGTGTTCTGGGACCAGTCGAGGAAGACCTTCCCGGGGCGGAGTGTCTTGGTCATCTTCCACACCACGAGGTCGCCGCGTTCACCGGTGAGGTCCTGCGCGACCTTCTGCGCCAGGTCGCTCACCTCCTGCGAGCTCTTCCGCCCCGGCAGGGCGGCGTAGAGATGGAGGCCCTTGCTGCCGCTGGTCACCGGGGCCGACGACAGCCCCAGGCCGGCGAGCCGGTCTCGCACCAGCAGGGCCACCTCGCAGCACTCCCCCAGCCCTGCGGGCGCGCCCGGGTCGAGGTCGACCACGAGTCGGTCGGGCCGCTTCGGCTGGTCGTTCGCACCGAACCTCCACTGGTGCGCATGGAGCTCCAGCGAGGCCAGGTTCGCCACGTAGGTGAGGTCCGCGACGCTCTGCAGAACCGGGTAGTCGATCGTGTCGCCGGCTCGTGGCCCGCCGCGTGACCCTGTCGAGGCCACCGGGACGGTGCGCAGCCACGCCGGAGCGCCCGCGGGGCGGTTCTTCTCGAAGAACTGGTTGCCGGCGGTGCCGTCGGGCCAGCGGATCCGGGTCACCGCCCGGTCCGCGAGGTGCGGCAGCAGCACCGGCGCCACCTGGGCGTAGTAGTGCAGCACCTCCCCCTTGGTCGTCCCCGACTCGGGGTAGAGCACCTTGTCGAGGTTGGAGATCCGCAGCGTGCGGCCTTCGACCTCCACCATCACCTCGTTCGGCATCAGCGCTCCAGGTCCTCGGTGGTCAGGTCGGATCGCACACTCTGGTACGCCGGCTGCCGCAGTCGTCCCGCGGACGTCAGGCCCAGCGCCATCACGTCGACCACCACCTCGGGCCGCAGCCAGGTCGTCCCGAGGGCGTCGACGCGCGGGACCTCGTCGACGAAGGGGGACGCGTCGACCTCGAGGGGGCGCAGCACCTCGAGCAGCCGCTGACCCGCCTTGCCGGCGATGCCGCTGCCGACCCGGCCGCGATAGCGCAGACCTCCGGGTCCTGGCTCACCCACCAGCACGGCCCCGATCCGGGAGCTGCTGTCAGTCTCCAGCCGCCACCCACCGACCACGTAGGAGCTCGTTGGACGATGCGGGAACTTCAGCCAGTCCGGCGTACGACGTCCCGGGACGTAGCGCGAGGACCGCCTCTTCGACACGATCCCCTCCAGACCCTGGTGCGCCGTCGCCTCCATGAGCATGGGGCCGTCGTCATAGGCCTCGGGCACCTGACAGTGCAGGTCCGCGAGCGCGAGCTCCTCCAGCGTCGTACGACGATGCGACAACTGCCGTCCGTTGAGGTCCTCACCGTCGAGCTCGAGGAGGTCGAACACCAGCAGGGTCACGGGATTCGTGGCCGCCAGCGCCTTTGCCCGGGACGCCTGGCGCACGTGCATCCGGTCCGCGAGCGCACCGAAGGACGGGATCCCGTCGGCGAGTGCCACCACCTCGCCGTCGAGGACGAAGTCGTGGCCACGGAGCGGTCCGTCGGCGAGACCGTG
>JBPCND010000130.1:0-12592 GCA_051001655.1 Nocardioides sp.
TCCTCCTCAACGACGTGGTGCAGAGCGCCGTACGCCACCTGCGCAACGACGTCGAGCACAAGGTCAACCGCCTGCCGCTGAGCTACTTCGACAGGCAGCCCCGCGGGGAGCTGTTGTCCCGCGTGACCAACGACATCGACAACGTCAGCCAGACCCTGCAGCAGACGATGAGCCAGCTGCTCGTCTCGTTGCTGACGGTTGTGGGCGTGCTGGCGATGATGTTCTTGATCTCACCCACCCTGGCGCTGATCGCTCTCTTCACGGTGCCTCTGGGGATGGTGGTCACCGGGCAGATCATGAAGCGTTCGCAGGGCATGTTCATCGCGCAGTGGCGTCGTACCGGCACCCTCAACGCCCACATCGAGGAGACCTTCAGCGGGCACGCCCTCGTCAAGGTGTTCGGCCGCCAGCGAGAGGTCGAGCAGGTCTTCGCGAAGGAGAACGACGCGTTGTTCGCGGCCGGCTTCGGAGCTCAGTTCGTCTCGGGTCTGATCATGCCGGTGATGATGTTCCTCGGGAACCTGAACTACGTCGTCATCGCCGTTCTTGGTGGCCTGCGGGTCGCCAACGGTTCGATGACGCTCGGCGAGGTGCAGGCGTTCATCCAGTACTCCCGGCAGTTCACCCAGCCGCTGACCCAGCTGGCCTCGATGGTCAACCTGCTGCAGTCAGGGGTGGCCTCGGCCGAACGCGTCTTCGAGCTGCTCGATGCCCAGGAGGAGCCGGTCGAGCAGGTTGCCCCGCTCGCTCTCGACGGTCGTGGCGAGGTCGTCTTCGAGCGTGTGTCGTTCCGCTACGAGACGGACCGATCCCTCATCGAGGACCTCTCCCTTGTCGCCCGACCCGGTCAGACCGTGGCGATCGTCGGACCCACCGGGGCCGGGAAGACCACACTGGTCAACCTGGTGATGCGGTTCTACGACGTCGACTCCGGCCGGATCACCCTGGACGGGGTGGACATCTCGACGATGCGACGTGGCGATCTCCGGGGCCGGACCGGCATGGTGCTGCAGGACACCTGGCTGTTCGAGGGGACCATCCGGGACAACATCGCCTACGGACGGCCCTCTGCGACGGAGGAGCAGATCCTCGAGGCTGCGCAGGCGACGTTCGTGGACCGGTTCGTGCACAACCTCCCCGACGGATACGACACCGTCATCGACGAGGAGGGCGGCTCGTTGAGCACCGGCGAGCGGCAGCTCATCACGATTGCCCGGGCGTTCCTGGCCGATCCGGCGCTGCTGATCCTCGATGAGGCGACCAGCTCGGTCGACACCCGCACGGAGCTGCTGCTGCAGCACGCGATGGCCGCCCTGAGGTCGGACCGGACCAGCTTTGTGATCGCCCATCGGCTCTCGACGATCCGCGACGCCGACCTGATCCTGGTGATGGAGGACGGCCGTCTCGTCGAGCAGGGCACGCACGAGGAGCTGCTGGCCGTCGAGGGTGCCTACGCCCGGCTCCATCAGACGCAGTTCACGGCAGCGGCCGTCGAGGAGCCCGTCGGCTGACCCGCTCTTCGGGCGGACAAGCAGACGGCCCGCGGGCGGTGCGGGCCCTCAGAAGAGAGGGAGCCGCTCTCCGGTAGGACTTTTCCGGAGCGCCCACGGGCCGGGTGACTGCTGTGGATTGCCAGCGCGCGCACCCCGTCGGATGACGGAGGGCCACGTCGGCCGGTGCGCTGCTAGGGAGCAGCCACCTCACAAGTCCCGAAAGAATTCACCTCTGGACCACCTCCTTTCCGTGTGCCTCCACGCTACGACGCGACAGCGCCCTCGACAAGGCGTTTCTCGCCGGGTGAGAGGCTGACCCGGTGCACAAGCGGCTGAGGGCGGTGCTGACCGACATCCGCCCGCTGCAGGTCTCGGCGGCTTACCGCCGGCTCTTCATCGGCACCTCGATCGCCCAGCTAGGCCAGCAGATGACCAACGTGGCCGTCGCGGTGCAGGTCTACACCCTCACGGAGTCGTCGTTCTACGTCGGCCTGGTCGGCCTGTTCGGGCTGGGTCCACTGGTCGTGCTCGGCCTCTACGGCGGTGCCTTCGCGGACGCGATGGACCGGCGTAGCCTCGCTCTCTTCGCCTCCGGCGGGCTGTGGCTGGTCTCGGTCGGCTTCGCCGCCCAGGCGTTCCGGAACAACACCTCGGTGTGGCTGTTGCTGGTGCTGGTCGCCATCCAGTCCGGCTTCTACGCCCTGAACAACCCGGCCCGGGCGGCGATGGTCCCGCGGCTCCTGGGCAAGGAGCTGCTTCCGGCGGCGAGCGCCCTGAGCATGGCCTCGTTCAACCTCGGTTTCACTCTCGGCCCCCTGGTCGGCGCTCTGGTGATCACCTGGCAGGGCTTCGCGGCGGCGTACACGATCGACGTGCTCACCTTCGGTGCCGCCTACTACGCGTTGCTCCGGCTGCCGAGGATGCCGCCGATGGAGGACAGCCCGCGCGCCGGGCTGCGGTCCGTGCTCGACGGTCTGAGCTTCCTGCGCCGCTCGCCCAACCTGCGGATGACGTTCGTGCTCGACCTGTGCGCGATGGTGTTCGCGCAGCCCCGCGCGCTGTTCCCGGCGCTGGCCTACAAGGTGTACGGCGGCGGCACGGCGACCGTCGGCCTGCTCCAGGCCTCCCCCGCGGTCGGTGCCCTGGTCGCCTTCCTGTTCTCGGGCTGGGTCAGCAAGGTCCGGCTGCAGGGGCTCGCGGTCGTCCTGGCCGTCCTCGGGTACGGCGCCGCTGTCGGTGCCGCCGGTCTGACCACCGCACTGTGGGTCGGTGTGGTCTTCCTGGCCATGTCCGGCGCGGCGGACATGGTCAGCTCGGCGTACCGCAACACCATCCTCCAGGTGGCAGTCCCCGACCAGCTCCGCGGACGGTTGCAGGGGGTGTTCATCGTGGTGGTCGCAGGAGGCCCGCGCGCGGGTGACTTCGTGGCCGGTTCGGTCGGCAGCGCGGTCGGCGACCGGCTCGCGCTGGTGCTGGGCGGCGCGGCATGTCTCGGGGGAGTGCTCCTGGCGGTGGCCGCCCAGCGCCGGTTCCTGCGCTACGACGCCGAGTACCCGACGCCCTGAGGCGGTGTTCACGGGGCGTTCAGGTGGTGGGCAGCCGGAACCAGGCAGCGGTGTCCGCAGGGAGGCGTCGGGTGCCGCGCGCCGCGTCGACCACTCCCGCGCCGCTCGACATGAGCAGCTCACCGGTCTCGGCCGGCACGGTGGCCGACCGGCTGCCGCAGTTGACCATGCAGACAAGACCCGACTCGGCGGCACCCCGCCGGAACGCGAGCGTGCCTGGGGCCGTGCGCAGCATCGTGACTTCGGGGTCGAGCCCGGCGGCGACCTCCCTGCGCATCGCCAGCACCGCCTTGTAGAAGCTCAGTGTGGAAGCGGGATCGTCCTCCTGCACCTCGACGGTCAGGTCCGCGAACGTGTCGGGCATCGGAAGCCAGGGCTGACCGGATCCCGGCCCGAACCCGTACGGCGGCATCCTCCCCGACCAGGGGATGGGCACCCGGCAGCCGTCCCGACCGGTCTCGGCACCATCGGTCCGGTGATAGCTCGGGTCCTGACGCAGCTCCGGCGGGACGTCGACCTGCTCCAGCCCGAGCTCCTCGCCCTGGTAGACGTAGGCGGACCCGGGGAGCGCCATCATCGTCAGGACCGCAGCCCGGGCCCGGTCCAGTCCGATGCCGCCGCCGCCGTACCTCGTGGTGTGCCGGGTGACGTCATGGTTGGACAGCACCCAGGTCGGGGAGGCGCCGACGAGCCCGACGGCGGTCAGCGTCTCGTCGATCACCCTGCGGAACGCCGCGGCCGACCACGGGGCCTCGAGCCAGTGGAAGTTGAAGGCCTGCTGCAGCTCGTCGGGCCGAACGTAGCGCGCCGTGGCCTCGGCCGAGTCGGTCCAGGCCTCGGCGACAGCCATCCGGTCGCCGGCGTACTCGGAGAGGACCTTGTGCCATCGCCGGTAGACCTCGTGCACCTCCGGTTGGTCCCACATCGGGTGCGGCGGACGGTCGAAGCGGCTCCGGGGGGTCAGGTCGATCGGCTTGAAGAGCCCGTGCGCGACGTCGATGCGGAAGCCGTCGACGCCGCGGTCGAGCCAGAACCGGAGGATCGACTCGAACTCGTCGCCGACCTCGGCGTTCCACCAGTTCAGGTCCGGCTGGCTGGAGTCGAAGAGATGGAGATACCACTGGCCGTCCTCGACCCGGGTCCAGGGGATCCCACCGAAGAGGGACATCCAGTTGTTCGGCGGCCGGTTGCCGTTGCGGCCGGTCCCGTCGCGAAACACATAGCGTTCACGGGCGGGTGATCCTGGGCCGGCGGCGAGAGCCTCGACGAACCATCGGTGCTCGTGCGACGTGTGGTTCGGCACCACGTCCACGATCACCTTGATGCCGAGGTCGTGCGCGGCGTCCAACATCTCGTCGAAGTCGGCCAGGTCACCGAACAGCGGGTCGACGTCGCGGTGATCGGCCACGTCGTACCCGTGGTCGCGCTGGGGGGAGCGGTAGAACGGGGTGATCCACACCGAGTCCACACCCAGCCGCGCCAGGTAGGGGAGGCGATCGCGGATGCCGATGAGGTCGCCGACTCCGTCCCCGTTGCCGTCGGCGAAGCTGCGGACGTAGACCTGGTAGCAGACCGAGTTCCGCCACCAGGGCGCCGCTGAGGGCATTTGCACGTTCCAATCCCACGTCCTCCGCCCGGCTGTGTCAACTCAGCGGTGTCCTCGGTCGTCGGCATGGCGATCCTGATCTACCGGCGTCGCACCGTCGGACGGTCTTCTCGGCGACCACGGTCATGGACAAGGTGATGTATGCCTTCCTGGCGACGGTCATCCTGCTCGGCCTGTGGAACACCGTCGCCTCGAACATCCTCGACCACTACGACTACCGCGAGTCGGTCTCGGTGTGGTTCCGCGGCATCTTCTGGTTCGACCCGCCGGCGACCGCCATGCCGCGGTGCACAGCCTCGAGCACGTCGGTCGGCTGCTCGACCGGCATGTGGTTCGAGAGGAACGTGGTGTCTTCACCGCGCTCAAGGAGCAGGGTGATTTCACCGAGGCCGTCGAGGAGCTCGAGGCCGAGCACGTGTCCTTCGACGCGCAGCTCGACGCCCTCGACGCGACGGCCGCGGATTTCCATGAGCGAGTCCAGAGTCTGCTCGACGAGCTGTCGCTGCACATCGACAAGGAGAACCTCGGCATATTCCCTGTCGCCGTCGTCACTCTAGGCGCGAGCGGTTGGGAAACGGTGGGACGGGCGCACGACGAGCTCTAGCTGAAGGTGGCCGGGTCGACTGCGATCCAGACGTGCTCGGCGGTCCCGACGACCCGGCCGTCGGCGTCGTAGAGGGTGCTGGCCGTGAAGGTCTTGCGGCCGTCCGCACGCAGTCGACGGCCAACCACGACGTGCGGCTCGCCCACCACAGGAAGCGCATCGACCCGGGCAGTCATCCGTCCCAGCACCATCGGCCGGCCTACCAGGTCCGCCGACCAGCCACCCACGCAGTCCAGCGCCGCCCACGTCGTTCCGTGGCCGACCCGTTGCGCTCCACGGTCACCCGTGTCGACGACGTCACCGGACTCGGCCAGTGAGTGGTGCGGCAGCCAACAGGACGCCACCGTGCCCGGTCCCGCCGGTCCGGGAAAGATCCTCAGCCCGTCGCCGTCGGCTCGGTCCGGACCGCACGCGAAGCAGCCGGGGAAGGGGTGCGAGCGCAAGCCTGCATATGACCGCATCGCCGCCTGGGCGGTCGAGGGGTCTACCTTGTCGACGGGTGTGAGGGGGGAGTCCACCCGGCGCGCCTCGGCGATCCTCGCGCCCTCGAAGGCGAGCACGGTCAGCGACCCGTCATCACCGTCGAGGTGCTCGACGGTCAGGGGTGTGTCCAGCGGCGGCGGCTGTCGCAGCGTGACCTCAACGGGCACATGTTTCCCTGGTCGGTCGGCAGAAGCCAGGAGACGCTCCGCGAGGCTGCCGGCCGTCCAGCCGCCGTTGCCGGACCGGGACGGTCCCCGGAAGCGTTCCGGGACGGTCAGGTCGGCCCCCGTCACAGGGGTCACCGGGTGCTCACTTCTTGATCTTCTCGAGCCGGTCGAGAGACTCGTGGCGCTCCTCGGCATGGTCGACCACCCGTGCCGGGTAGCCCTCCGGCAGGCCGGCCGGGTCTGTCCAGGGCTCGTGCACGTGCTGGTGATCGACGTCGCGGAGCTCCGGCACCCACCGGCGCACGTAGTCACCGTCGGGGTCGGACTTCGAGCCTTGGGTGACCGGGTTGAAGACGCGGAAGTAGGGCGCCGCGTCGGTGCCGCATCCGGCCACCCACTGCCATCCGTGTTGGTTGGAGGCCAGGTCACCGTCGACGAGCCAGTGCATGAAGTGGCGAGCACCGTGCTGCCACTCCAGATGCAGGTCCTTGACCAGGAAGCTGGCAACGATCATCCGGACCCGGTTGTGCATCCATCCGGTCGCCCGCAGCTGTCGCATCCCCGCGTCGACGACCGGGTAGCCGGTCCGGCCCTGCTTCCACGCGTCGAGCTGGCTGCCAGGCTCGTCGTACCTCATCCGGGCGAACTCCTCCCGGAGGTAGTCCCGGGCGGACTCGGGTCGGTGGAACAGCACGTCGGCGTAGAACTCCCGCCAGGCCAGCTCCTTGCGATACGTGGCCGCAGCCTTGCTGGTCCGCCGGGCAAGGTCGGCCAGCATCGTCCGTGGATGGATCTCGCCCCATTTCAGGTGCACCGACATCCGCGAGGTCACGTCAAGGTCCATGCGGTCGCGGTCGCCGTACCGCTCGAGGCCGTTCGCGACGAACTCGTCCCACCGACGCCGCGCCGCCCGTTCGCCGGCCTCCGGAAGCTCCAAGCCGTCGGGCAGCGCCGGCTCGGGGATCTCGACGGCACCCCTGAGGGCGAGCCAGTGCGTGCCGGTGGGGGCGTCCACCAACGTCCGCCAACCGTGCTCCGCCCAGGCTTTCGAGAACGGCGTGTAGACCTTGAAGGTCTGCCCGGAGCCGTTCTTGACGCGACCAGGTGCGACGGCGTACGGCGAGCCGGTGCGCACCAGCTCGATGCCGTGCTCGGCCAGTGCCCGCTCGATCTCCTCGTCGCGACGGTGTCCGTAAGGACCGTAGTCGGCGGCCACATGCACGCGGGACGCGCCGAGCTCGCGAGCGGCGAGCGTCACCTCGCGCACGGGATCGCCCCGTAGGACGGACAGGCCCGAGTGCCGCTGGCGCAGCGAAGCGTCCAGGGACCTCAGGCTGGCGCAGAGGTACGCCCGACGGCTGACACCGGCCGGGCCCCACAGCGCAGGATCGAGGACGAAGAGCGGGAGAACGCCGTCGCAGGCACAGGCCTCGAGGAGCGCAGGATTGTCGGTGAGCCGGAGGTCGCGGCGGAACCACATCACGGCGTGGGTCGGCGAGCCAGCATGTTCGGAGGTCATCGGAGTCCACCATGCCAGCCCGGAGGTGGGATACGTCAGAATGGGTCGGTGAGCGACCTGATCGACACCACCGAGATGTACCTCCGGACCATCTATGAGCTGGTCGAGGAGGGCATCGTGCCGCTGCGGGCACGGATCGCCGAACGACTTCTTCAGAGCGGACCGACGGTGAGCCAGACCGTGGCACGGATGGAGCGTGACGGCCTGGTCACGGTCGAGGGCGACCGGCACCTTGAGCTGACCGACGAGGGCAACCGGCTGGCTACCCGGGTGATGCGCAAGCATCGGCTGGCCGAGCGGCTCCTCTCCGACGTGATCGGTCTGGACTGGGAGCTCGTCCACGCTGAGGCCTGCCGCTGGGAGCACGTGATGTCCGAGACCGTCGAGCGTCGGCTTGTCGAGCTCCTGGGTCATCCGACCGAGTCGCCCTACGGCAACCCGATCCCCGGGCTGGACGAGCTGGGCGAGCTCTCCGAGGGGGAGGGCTTCATGACCGACGTGGAGCCGCTCGACAAGGTGATCGAGAACGGCGGGGACGTGCGGGTGATGATCCGAAGGATCAGCGAGGAGGTGCAGAAGGACGAGCTGGTGATGGCCGCCCTGCGCCGCGTGGGTGCACTGCCCGACAAGATGGTCACCGTCGCGCGCAGCGCGGAGGGCGTCCTGATCGGCAGCGGCGGGGAGACCGCCGAGATCGAGCTGGACCTGGCCAGTCACCTCTTCGTCCGGAGGCTGTAGCAGAACGGGGCCGACCTACCCTCAGGAGGTCTCCTGAGGGTAGGTCGACGGAGTCTTTCGAGTTGTGTCTATGTTCGCCGTGTCACGGCACGACCGGGGTTGTCTCGCAGTTGACGAAAGTGTCGATGGCGTCGGGCATGGCTCCGGCATCGGGGACCGTGACGGTGTCTACGCCTGCCCCGCAGTCCACGAAGTCTGGGGCACCGTCGCCGGCGATCACGACGATGTCGTCACCGTTGTCGCCGAAGGTGGAGTCCACCCCCCTGTTCGGAAACAGGGTGTCTTTGCCCGAGCCGCCGTACAGACTGTCCGCCCTGCCCTTCCCGCGCACGGTGTCGGCCTTGCGCCCACCGAAGACCTCGTCCTTCCCTCGCCCGCCGACCACGAGATCCGGGCCGAACTGACCGCGCACGATGTCAGCGCCGGTCTGGCCGAAGACCCGGTCAGCGCCGTCGCCTCCCGAGAGGAGATCGTCGAGGCCCCGTCCTCGGATGCGGTCGTCACCGCCCCGTCCGAAAATCGTGTCCACGTCCTCCGTGCCGACGATGACGTCATCGTCCTCGCTGCCCTCGATGATGTCTGACCACGCCGGCCCGGCTAATGCGACGGCAGCAGTTGTCGCACAGACCGCCAGCAAGGTGAACCGTCCTCGGACTCGCATACTTACTCCTTCAGTTGCCTCAGCAGGGCCCGAGTGTGACTCGGACGCGCCCGGCTCTCCGGACGCTCCGAAGTCGTACCCCCGGCTAAGAGTTGATATGCCCGGATTTGTCCCAAGGCGCGAGATGATGTCTCAAAAGGGTGCGAAGTCACCACCCCGGGCCGAAAATTCGGTAAGGAACCCCGTCGTACCGACCTCCAGCTTGACCGACGCAAGGTCATCGCCTCGGGTGGGCCCGCGGTTCACGATCACGACCGGGATGTCGAGCTTGGCCGCGCGCCGGACGAAGCGGAAGCCCGACAGCACCGTCAGCGACGATCCCAGCACCAGCAACGCACCGCCCTCGGCGCCCAGTTGCTCGACGGCGTCGTAGCAACGCTGCACCCGGTCCTTGGGGACGTTCTCGCCGAAGAACACCACGTCCGGCTTCAACGGACCGCCGCAGGAAGGACAGGCCGGCACCACGAAGTCGTCGGTGTGCGCGAGATCCACGTCTCCGTCCGGGCGAGCAGCGGCACCGCCGTACTCCTCCAGCCACCCGGGGTTGAGCACGGACAACCGCGCGGCGAGCGCCTGACGCCCGGTGACGGCTCGGCAGGTCAGGCAGACGATATCGGCGACCCGGCCGTGCAGAGCACACAGCCGCTGGGACCCGGCCGCCTCGTGCAGGCCGTCGACGTTCTGGGTGATGGTCAGCCGGACGACCCCGCGGGCCTCGAGCCGGGCGAGTGTCAGGTGACCGGCGTTGGGTCGCGCCGAGATCATCCGTGACCAGCCCACGTGTGCCCGTGCCCAGTAGCGCTGTTGCGCCTCGGCTCCGGAGACGAACTCCTGGTAGGTCATCGGGGTGCGTGTCGTTGAGTTCGGGCCGCGGTAGTCCGGAATGCCCGAGTCGGTGCTCATACCCGCCCCGCTGAGCGCGACGAGCGGCCGGTCGACCAGCTCGGAGAGCACACCTGGGGGGGAGTCCGCGGTCGGGACCGTCGTGGTCACACTCGCAGCGTACGACGCGGCCGATTGGAGGCTCAGGCGTACCGGACGGCGGCGCGGGCGCGAGCCTTGACGGCCTCCACCTCACGGTCCTTGGGTGGGGCGTTTGTGGTCAGGGACTCGAGCAGGCGCTGGGTCGTTGCGGCCACTTCGAGCACGGCGGCACCGAAGGCGTCCTGGTTGACGACCGACGGCTTCGTCGCGCCACTGACCTTGCGGACGTACTGGAGGGCGGCTGCCTGCACCTCGTCGGGCGTCGCCGAGGGGGCGAAGTTGTGCAGCGGGCGGATGTTACGGCACATGCCGCCACGGTACGCCGCACCCTCAGCCGACGTCGATGATCTGGACCACTCGGTCGACCATGGCGATCCGGCCGTCGCCGAGTGGAAGCGCTCGCAGGTCATGAGAGCTCCAGCGAGGCGCCGGCCAGCTCTTCACCACCTCCAGCGTCCCGTCCGTGCCGACCGCCAGAGCTACCAGCCTGCTGCGACCCGAGGCCCAGTCGGCGAGCCCGGTCAGGGCCAGCCGTTCGTCCGGCAGGTAGGTGAAAGCGCGAGGCTCGGACGATGCCAGGAAGTCGACGTGTCGGGAGAAGCCGATCGTGTCGGTGCGAGCAACCTTCGCCAGGTCGTCGAGGTCGAAGAGTGCTGCCTGCCCACCCAGGTCGACGCCCGCGGGGGTCGCGTTGCGGCCCAGGCCCAGCAGCTGTCCGTCCCCGACGGGGTGGAGGTAGGCGGAGAAGCCGCGGATCTTCAACTCCCCGGTCACCGTCGGGTCTGTCGGCTCCGAGAGGTCGAGGGTGTAGAGCGGGTCGGTCTGCCGGAAGGTCACCACCACCGCGAAGTCGCCGAACCACCGGACGGACTGGATGGACTCACGGGGCCCGAGGCCGGTGATCCTGCCGACGGTGCGGAGCTGCTCGCCGTCCTCCTCCAGCACGGCTACGGCGTTCTCTCGCGGGTTCCAGGTGTCGCCCAGGGCGATGGCGACCCGGAGCCGCCCGTCGTGCTCGCTGAACGACCACCGGTCCCGGACCGTTCCCGCCACCTGACCGCTCGCGGCGTACGTCGTCGCGGCACCGGCGAGGGCAAAGGCGTGCACCTCGGTGTGAGGTCCTCTCGACCCTGAGGAGCCGTCTCGTCCGACAAGCACCGGATCCCACCACGTCGTCCCCATGGTCGCGACGTAGAGCCGGTCGGCGGAGGAGTAGACCAGATCGCCGGCAGCCGCGACCGCGACGGCGTCCATGTCGGCAGGAGCTGCCACGTCCAGGGTCAGGACGCTGATCGTGCCGAAGCCGGCCGGCTTCTCGGGGTGCCGGACCTCAGCGCAGTCGAGGAGGTTCCGCTCGTCCTGACCGGGTTCGGACACGCCGGGAAGCCACTCCTCGAGAGGCAAGTCCCGCACGACCTGTCGGTTGGTCCGGGTGGCCTCCACCGGGGTGCGCTCGCGTGTGGGCCGGACGAAGTCGAGCTCGGGCAGGCCCGAGTCGGTGACCACCCTGACGATGCCGTCGCCGAACTCTCGAGCGGCGACCAGGGCTCCGTCCACGCGCTGATGACTGGTGATCACAGGCGCGCCGGGGGTGGAGACGTCGACGGAGACCAGGTCGGTCTCCGCGGACGCCGAGCCACCCCAGGGGGCGACGCGGGAGGTGCTCGGCATCGGACCGCCCCATGTGCCGGTCTGCCAGCTGTTGGTCTGGTGGGTGGAGACCACCAGGAGGGTGTCGTCGACGAGCAGGAGCTCGCGTGGGTCCCATCGGGGACCGGGAAGCCTGATCTCCGCCGAACGCCGAGCCTCGTCTGCGCGGACGTCCACCACGAGGAGCCGAGGGCCATGCACGCGATACACGGTCTGCCCATCGGTCTTGGCCACGTCCGGCTCGTCGACGCCCGACTCCTGGATGTTGGTGCCGGTCGCGCTGTTGCCGACGGCGTCACCTGCGTCCACGTCGGTGAGCTGTCCTCGGGTGAGAGGAACCGGCTCCGCGGCTCCCTCGGCGAACGCCTGGTCCCGTGTCATGGCGGGGGGTCCGAAACCCCATGGGCCGACCTGGGGCAGCGCCGCGTCGACGTACCAGCCCCGGAGCTCCGCACAGTCCTCGAAGGCCGGGAGCCTCTCCGCACCTGCCGCTGACGGCGGCTCGGCGAGCAGGACCGCGCCGACCCCAGTCGTGAAAAGCGCGCAGGCGGCCACCCCCGCTGTCGCGCCGAGCCCGATACCGGCGAATCGCCGCGGTCCTGTTGCCATGATGGTCCCCGTTCGTGGTCTGCCCCGGTAGGACGCCGCACCGGGCCCATCGGTTCCGTCGGCCGGTCTGCTGGCACAGTGAGCCCAGCCAGTGCCCAAGCCTGCCCAGCCAGAGCCGACCCAGGAACGAGTGGTGCGTGTGCCCAGCGAGCGGCTCAGCGCGGACCGTGAGCTCGACCTGGTCCTCTTCGGGGCGACCGGTTTCACCGGAGGTCTGACCGCGGAGTATCTCGCCCGCAACGCCCCGGCCGACTGTCGTTGGGCACTCGCCGGGCGGAATCCCGCGAAGCTGGAGCACGTCCGGGAACGCCTCGCCGCGATCGAGCCGGGATGGGCTCACCTGCCGCTGCTGCACGCCGATGTCGAGGACCCCGAGTCGCTGCGTCGGGTGGCGGAGTCGGCTCGCGTGGTGGTCACCACGGTCGGCCCCTACCTCGCATACGGCAAGCCGCTCGTCGCCGCCTGCGCGGAGGCCGGCACCGACTATGCCGATCTCGCCGGTGAGTCGGAGTT
>JBPCND010000131.1:0-13885 GCA_051001655.1 Nocardioides sp.
AGTCGGCTCCGTCGCCGACCGGTGGCCGCGCATGCACCGCGAGGACCTGCAGGTCCCCGACCGTGATCGCATAGCCGCCCAGGCCGGTTCCGAGGACCTCCACCTCGCCGATCGCGGCCTTGGTGAAGATCATCGTGCCTGAGAACCCGGGCTGCGGGTCGCCGGCCGAGTGCGGGAAGGCCTCGTCGAGACCGGCCGCCTCCATCCCCACGAGCATCGCCGGGTCGATCTCCTGCACGACCAAGATGTCGACACGGTTGTCGAGGGCGAGCTCCACGACCCGGGTCGGCGAGCCGGCGCCTGCCTTCACGTTGGCGCTCATCACGCGCAGCTCGCTGCCGGTTCCCGACACCGGGTCACCGGTCATGGCCGGCCAGAGCCAGACGCCGTGAGCCACGAGGCCGACCACCGCCACCCCGGTGAAGATCCGGGACGCGGCACGCAACACCCCACGACCGCAGCCCCAGGCGGTCAGCAGGAGAAACAGCGCGGCGACATACAGCGGGACGGCATACGGTGTGAAGGCGATGAGCCGGGCCCAGTCGCCACCGGTCGGCTGCAACCCGCGCGCCACCGTGAGTGTCGACGCGGGGACCAGCATCAGCACGAGCAGCACCGCGACCGAGACCCACCGCAGCTTCATTGACCCCACGCTAGTGACCCGCTGAGCACCGACCACCCGGACGGGCAATCGGGTCGGATTCGGGCCCTTCGGCGCCGATTGCCGTCGGATTGCCCGTTCGACGGGCCGCTGACACGGCAATCGGGTCCGGATCTCAGCTCTTGCGCTGGTTGACCTGCTCGGTGGCAGCGGGCAGGACGACATGGAGGTCGCCGACCACGCCGAAGTCGACGAGCTCGAAGATCGGTGCCTCGTCGTCCTTGTTGACCGCGACGATCGTCTTCGAGGTCTGCATCCCGGCCCGGTGCTGGATCGCCCCGGAGATCCCGGTGGCGATGTAAAGCTGCGGGGACACCGTCTTCCCGGTCTGGCCGACCTGGAAGGAGTGTGGGTACCACCCGGAGTCCACTGCGGCACGCGAGGCGCCCACCGCAGCGCCGACCGAGTCCGCGAAGCCCTCGACCGGCTCGAAGTTGCCCCCGGTGCCCCGGCCACCGGACACCACGATCGCGGCCTCGGTCAGCTCGGGCCGGCCCGAGGCCTTACGCGGCTCGGTGGCCGTGACCCGGGCCGTCTTCGCCACGTCGGACACGGTGGCCTCGAACGCCTCCTGCACGCCGGCGGCATCGGCCTCCTCCGGGGCGGCGGAGTTCGGCTTCACCGTGATGACCGGGGTGCCCCGGGTGACCCGTGCCTGCACCGTGTAGCTGCCCGCGAACACCGACTGGGTGGTGACCGGTGCTCCGTCGTCGGCCCGGACGTCTACGGCGTCGGTGATCAGGCCCGACTCGGTCTTCACCGCGAGCCGACCGGCGATCTCCTTGCCCTCACCGCCGGAGACGATCAGCACCGCCGCCGGCGACGTCTTCTCGACCAGCTGGGCCAGCACCTCCGCCTTCGGGGCCACCAGGAAGTCCAAGGTGTCGGCGTCGTCGACGGTGTAGACCTTCTCGGCGCCGTACTTCTTCAACGACTCCAGCGCTGACCCAGCCTCCCCGGATCCGCCGATGAACACAGCGGAAGGCTCCCCGAGACGCCGAGCGATCGCCAACAGCTCGAAGGTCGGCTTGGCGACCTGTCCTTCGACGTGGTCGACGAGGACGAGAACCTCAGACATGGGAAACCCTTCTCAGATGAACTTCTTCGAGGCGAGGAAACCGACCAGCGCCGTGGCGCCGCTGCCGTCCTCGTCGACGACGATCTCGCCGGCCGTGCGAGGCGGCCGGGAAGTGGTGTCCTCGACGACCGTCCACGCCGACGACAAGCCGACCTGACTCGGGTCCAGGCCGAGGTCGGCCAGCGACCACGTCTCCACCGGCTTCTTCTTCGCAGACATGATCCCCTTGAACGAGGGGTAGCGCGCCTCGCCGGACTGGTCGGTCACACTCAGCACGAGCGGCAACGCGCCGTCGATGGTCTGGGTGGCGACGTCCCCGTCACGGCGGATCCGCACGGTCCCACCCTCGCCCTCAGTGACCGTGATCTCCGAGCCCAGCGTCAGCCCGGGCACACCAAGCCGCTCAGAGAGCATTGCCGGGACCACGCCCATCGACCCGTCGGTGGACGCCATCCCGCACACCACCAGGTCCCACGCGGTCTCGCTACCGATCTTCTCCACGGCTTTCGCGAGGACCAACGAGGTCGCCAACGCATCCGACCCGGCGATCGCGTCATCGACCACGTGCACGCCCCTGTCGGCGCCCATCTGCAATGCCTTGCGCACCGCATCAGTGGCCTGGTCAGGACCTACACACAGAACCGTCACCACCACGTCGTCCGGGACGCCGCTGCCCTCCCGGATCTGCAGAGCCTGCTCGACGGCGTACTCATCGAGCTCCGAGAGCAGGCCGTCCACGCCGACCCGGTCGACGGTGTTGTCCGCCTCGAAATGCCGGTCGGCCGTCGCGTCGGGCACGTGCTTCACACACACGACAATGTTCATGGCTTCATCTGGCCCGTCGGGGCCCCTCCTATCCGTCAGCTGGTCCGAGGTTAACCGCAGGCAGCACCGCTGGAACGCACACCCGGGGTGGGATCTGTCACAGGCGTCCGCCTCCAGCGGTTCAGCGGCCCTGGAACTCGGCCTTGCCCGGGCCGTTCTCCATGAACGAGGTCATCCCGGTGCTGCGGTCCTCGGTGGCGAAGAGGGCCGCGAACTGGATGCGCTCGATCTCCAAGCCGGTCATGAGGTCCACCCCGAGGCCACGGTCGATCGACTCCTTGGCCGCGCGCAGCGCATAGGCCGCCGCGCCGCTGAACTGCTTCGCCCACGCGACCGCCTCGGTGTACACGTCGGTCGCCGGGACGAGCCGGTCGACCAGTCCGATCCTCAATGCTTCTTCGGCCGGGACGAACCGACCCGTGAAGATGATGTCTTTGGCCTTCGACGGACCGATCAGCCGGGTCAGCCGCTGGGTGCCGCCCGCGCCGGGGATGATCCCGAGCAGGATCTCAGGCTGGCCGAGCGTTGCGTCGTCGGCGGCGATCCTGATATCGGCGCACAGGGCAAGCTCACACCCACCGCCGAGGGCGTAGCCGGTGACGGCCGCCACCACGGGCTTGGGGATGTCCGCGACGGCGGTGAGTGCTGACTGGAGACCCCTGGACCGCTCGACCATGTCGGTGTAGGACATGTCGGCCATCTCCTTGATGTCCGCGCCGGCCGCGAAGACCCGGTTGCCGCCGTACACCACCACGGCCCGCACGTCGGAGCGCTCGGCCGCCTCGATGGCTGCGGCGCGGATCTCCTCCTGCACCACGACGTTGAGCGCATTCATCTTGGGCCGGTCGATCCGGATCGTCCCCACGCCGTCCTCGACCTCGAGCCTCACGAACTCGCTCACGGAACGCTCCTCCTCGCATCGCCCGATCGGGTACGCCTGCACCCTAGTGCCCGGGACATCCGTCACACTGTCCGGATGCGCGACGTCGTCTCCTCCACGGTGTTGCCCGGCGAGCACGATCCGCTGGGCGCGACCTGGACCGAGGAGGCCACCACTTTCGCCGTGTTCGCGCCTGCGGCCACCACGCTCGAGGTGTGTCTGTTCGACGACTCCGACGACGGCCTCGTCGAGACTCGGCAGCTACTGACCGGATGCGCATCGGGCATCTGGCACGGCGCCGTCCCAGGTGTCCGGGTCGGCCAGCGCTACGGGTTCCGCGCCGACGGGCCATGGGAGCCGGAGCGCGGCTGCCGGTTCAACCCGGCGAAGCTGCTGATCGACCCCTATGCGCGCGCCGTGAGCGGCGAGGTCCGCCTCGACGACGCGCTCTACGGCTACGTCCGGCCAGGCCCAGAAGACGACGCAGCCACCAGGGCGGAGAAGATCCGCACCCGCGACGACCGGGACTCGGCGCCGTACGTCCCGATGTCCGTGGTCGTGCATGACGAGTTCGACTGGGGCACGGACGCCGCACCTCGCACGCGGTGGACGGACACAGTCATCTACGAGCTGCACGTGAAGGGGTTCACCGAGCTGCACGACCGGGTCCCCGAGGAGCTCCGCGGGACCTACGCCGGACTGTCGACCCCGGCGGTCATCGACTACCTCCTCGACCTCGGCGTCACCACCGTCGAGCTGCTGCCGATCCATGAGATCGTTACGGAGCCGCACGTAACCAGGCTGGGACTGACGAACTACTGGGGCTACAACACGATCGGCTACTTCGCACCGCACCACGGGTACGCCGCCCGCGGCGACCGTGGCGGTCAGGTCACCGAGTTCAAGCAGATGGTGAAAACTTTCCATGCGGCGGGTCTCGAGGTGATCCTCGATGTGGTCTACAACCACACCGCCGAGGGAGGCGTTGACGGTCCGACGCTGTGCTTCCGCGGCCTCGACGATCGCGGCTACTACAAGCGCATGCACGCAGGCACGGACCCGTACTTCGACGTCACCGGGTGCGGCAACACGGTGGACACGACGTACCCACCCGCGTTGCGACTGATCCTGGACTCGCTGAGGTTCTGGGTGAGCGAGATGCATGTCGACGGCTTCCGCTTCGACCTGACCTCGGCGCTTGCTCGTGACCGGACCGCGATCGACCTGCATGGCGCCTTCCTCACCGCGATGAGCCAGGACCCGGTCCTGCGGAACGTGAAGCTGGTCGCCGAGCCGTGGGACGCCACCACGGAGGGCTACCAGGTGGGCCGGTTCCCACGCCCGTGGGTGGAGTGGAACGACCACTACCGGGACGCGGTCCGGGACTTCTGGCGAGCGAGCTCCGGTGGGGTCCGGGACGTCGTCTCACGGCTGTCGGGCTCCTCGGACCTGTACGCCGACGACGGCCGGTCCCCCTATGCCTCGGTCAACTTCGTCACCGCCCACGACGGCTTCACCCTGCGCGACCTCGTGTCCTACAACGAGAAGCACAACGAGGCCAACGGCGAGAACAACCGGGACGGATCAGACGACAACCGGTCGTGCAACTGCGGCGCGGAGGGAAAGACCCGTGACGTCGAGGTGATCGCGCTACGCCGTCGCCAAGCGGCCAACATGATGGTCACGCTCTGCCTGTCCAACGGGGTGCCGATGATCACCGCGGGTGACGAGCGGGGCCGGACCCAGCGCGGCAACAACAACTCCTACTCGCAGGACAACGAGATCTCCTGGATGGACTGGCGTCCCGGCGACGCGTGGCTGGACGTCTACAAGCTGACCAAGGCGGCACTCCGGCTGCGTCGCGAGCATCCCGCCCTGCGACAACCGGACTTCCTCGAGGGCCGGCCCGCCGTCGAGGGGGGCCCCAAGGACCTGGCCTGGATCCATCCCGAGGGCCGCGAGATGACCGACCATGACTGGTTCGACGCCAGCCAGCACACGTTCGGCATGTTCGTGTCCGGCGACCCCCTGTGCGCGCGGGGGCCACGCGGCGAGCGGCTGAGTGACTCCTCGTTCCTGGTGTGGTTCCACGCCCATGCGGAGCCTGGCAAGGTGACCCTGCCGGCCAACGAGTGGGTGCACACCGGCGAGGTCGTGCTCTCCACCGACGCCGATCACCCCGTCGGCGAGGAGCTCAGCGCCGGTGACGTCATCGACATCGCGCCACGATCGCTCGTCGTCGTCCGCCAGCTCTGACCCGACCCCGCCGAGTCGGCGCGTCCGCACGCCGAAACCCCGTCGAGTCGGCGCGTCCGCACGCCCGAGGCCATCAGAGGCGAGGTGCGGACTCGTCGCTCGACGCAGCCTCGACGCGTTCGAGCAAGTGCTCCGACATCGGTGGCAGCCGGTCGAGGCGGAACCATGCGACCTCCACGGACTCGTCATCCGCGGGATATGGATCGCCCGACACGTAGTCGCAGTGGAAGGTGTGATCGAGGTACTGCGCGCGGTCGCCGTTCACATGAACTACCGGCCACCCGACAGTGACGGACGCGAGGCGGCGTACGACGGCACTCACCCCCGTCTCCTCCAGGACCTCACGGACAGCGGCGACGACCGGATGCTCGCCGGGGTCGACGATCCCGGTGACCGGTGTCCACGCCAGAGTGTCGGCGCGACGGACGAGCAGGACCTTCTTCTCGCGCAGGACCACTGCCGTGACCGCCGGCAGCCAGAGCGGCGCGTGCCCGATGTGCCGGCGAAGCTCGAGCACGAAGTCTGGAACAGGCATGCACGCAGGCTACCGACGGCCGACGGCCGACAGACTGGCCAGGTCACCGCGTGCAGACGCGCCGACTCGACGGCATCAGAGCGTGCGGACGCGCCGACTCGGCGGATGCGGAGGTCAGGGATGCGGGTAGGTGATCCGGCCGAGCTCGGCCGGACCGGCGAGGTGGCTGTTCCGCGGCAGAATTCGGGCGGTGTAGCCGAACGAGCCGGAGGAGGCGAGCCGCACCTGGCCTTCATAGCGATGGCGGTCGCCCTCGTAGGTCTCCCCGAGGCGCAGCGACTGCGCCGTCGTGTCGGCCAGGGTGTCGTCCTGCTGGATCCGCCCGTGCACCACCTGGACGTCGACGTCGTCGGGCGACAGCGAGCCCAGCGACACGAACACCTTGACCTCGAGGGTCTCCCCGAGCGACGGCGCGTCGGAGACACCGCTGGACTCGACGTGGTCGATCGCCACCGAGCCCCAGTCGCCGACCACGCGGCCCTTCCAGTCCGCCAGATCCTGGGCACCGGCGTAGTCACCATTGAGGACCCGCGAGCTGTGCGCCGCGGGCGTGTAGAGCTTGGCGACGTAGTCACGCAGCATCCGGTCGGAGAGCACCTTGGGACCCAGCGACTTCAGCGTGTGCCGGACCATCTCGATCCACCGGTAGGGCAGACCTTCGTCGTCGTTGTCGTAGAACCGCGGCGCGACCTCCTTCTCGATGAGGTCATAGAGCGCTGTGGCCTCGATGTCGTCGCGGCGGTCCGAGTCCTCGATGCTGTCGGCCGACGGGATCGCCCAGCCGTTGTTGCCGTCGTACCACTCGTCCCACCACCCGTCGAGGATCGACAGGTTCAGGCCGCCGTTGAGCGCTGCCTTCATGCCGGAGGTGCCACAAGCCTCGTAGGGGCGCAACGGGTTGTTCAGCCAGACATCACACCCGGGGTAGAGCGGCTGCGCCATCGCGATGTCGTAGTTCGGCAGGAACACGATCCGGTGCCGTACCTCGGGGTCGTCGGCGAACCGGACGATCTCCTGGATCAGCTTCTTGCCGCCTTCGTCGGCCGGGTGCGACTTGCCGGCGATCACGAGCTGGATCGGGCGTTCGGGATGCAGCAACAAGCGCTTGAGCCGGGCCGGGTCGCGCAGCATGAGCGTGAGGCGCTTGTACGACGGAACGCGGCGCGCGAAGCCGATCGTCAGCACGTCCGGGTCCAGGGCGGAGTCGATCCAGGTCAGCTCGGCCGGCGCCGCGCCACGCTGCATCCACGACTTGGCCAGCCGCTTGCGGGCATCGACGACGAGCCGCTCCCGAAGCACCCGCTTGGTGGACCAGATCTCCGCGCTGGAAACCTTGTCGGCCACCTCGAAGACCTGCTCGAGACCGTCGGCGTCGGGGTCAGGTCCTGGCTTGATGCCATAGGCGCGGACCAGGTCGAAGATCTCGCGGGCGACCCAGGTCGGGGAGTGCACTCCGTTGGTGATCGAGATGATCGGTCGCTCCACGGCGTCGAACTGCGGCCACAACCCGCCGAACATGTCTCGGCTGACCGCGCCGTGCAGCTGCGAGACGCCGTTGGCGCGCTGCGACAACCGGAGACCCATCACGGCCATGTTGAACATCGACGGGTCGCCGCCCTTGTAGTCCTCGCTCCCGAGGGCGAGGATCCGTTCGACCGGGACACCCGGGCAGCCGTTGTCGCCGCCGAAGTACTGGTTGATCAACGCTCTGGGGAAACGGTCGATGCCCGCCGGGACCGGGGTGTGCGTGGTGAACACCGTGCCGGCGCGGGACACCTCGTGCGCGGCCTCGAACGTGAGGTTCCGGTCGTCCTGGTCCTCGGTGAGCTCGCGGATCCGCTCGAGGCCGAGAAAGCCGGCGTGGCCCTCGTTGGTGTGGAACACCTCCGGATCGTCGGCCCCGGTGATCCGGGAGTACGCCCGCAGCGCCCGGACGCCGCCGATGCCGAGCAGCATCTCCTGACGCAGGCGGTGCTCGGTGGTGCCGCCGTAGAGGCGGTCGGTGACGTCGCGGAGCAGGTCGGTGTTGCTCTCGACGTCGGAGTCGAGCAGCAGCAGCGGCACCCGCCCGACGTGTGCGACCCAGATCCGCGCGGTGAACGTGGTGTCCTCGGGAAGGTGGATGGTGATCTCCGCGACCGAGCCGTCCGCCTCGCGCAACAACGAGATCGGCAGCCCGACGGGGTCGAGCACCGGATAGGTCTCCTGCTGCCAGCCGTCCCGGGACAGGGACTGGCGGAAGTATCCGTGGCGGTACAGCAGGCCGACGCCGACGATCGGGACGCCCTGGTCGCTCGCCGTCTTCAGGTGGTCTCCCGCAAGGATCCCGAGGCCGCCGGAGTACTGCGGCAGCACGGCGCTGATCCCGAACTCCGGGGAGAAGTACGCGATCGAGCGGGGAGACCGTGCACCGGCCGACGTCTGGTACCACCGATCGCCGGTGAGGTACCGCTCGAGGTCTGCACTCACCGCTCCGAGCCGATCGAGAAACGACTGGTCACGGGCTAGCTGCTCCAGCCGGGCAGGTCTCACCGCGCCGAGAAGCTTGACCGGGTCATGACCGGAACGCTCCCAGGCGTCCGGGTCGACGGCGGCGAAGACGTCCTGGGTCTCGGGATGCCACGACCAGCGCAAGTTTCCCGCCAGAACGCCTAGCGGGCGCAACCCTTCGGGCAGGACGGGACGGACGGTGAATCGACGGATTGCTCTCACGGAAGCACCGTAACCGATCGGGACTTGAACGATCCAATGACGCTCCGGGAAAACCCGACCCGACCACCTACCGGGCCTGACCGTACAGCGGGGAGGGCCCGTTTCCGCGGCAGCGCGTGACGGTATGTTCGGGGCCATGGTCGGACGAATCCCCGTCATGGACGTCACCCCCGTCGTCGAAGGTGGCCGTTACCCCGCAAAGGGTGCCGTCGGTGAGCCGTTCACCGTGACAGCACTCGTGTTCCGCGAGGGTCACGACATGCTCAACGCCGACGTCGTGCTCACCGACCCCGCGGGCAGCCGTCGGCCGCCGATCCGGATGCACCGACGCTGGGACGAGCCGGACCGCTGGGCCGCGGAGGTGACCCCCGACACGGTAGGTCCCTGGACCTTCGAGATCGAGTCGTGGGGTGACCCGGTCGCGACGTGGCGGCACAACGCCGAGATCAAGATCCCGGCCGAGATCGACGTCGAGCTGATGTTCACCGAGGGTGCGCTGTTGCTCGAGCGGGTGGCCGCCGAGATGCCGCGCAAGGATGCGCAGCTCTCGGTGTTGACCGAGGCGGTGAGGGCCGTGCGTGACGTCACCCGGCCGCATCCCGTGAGGTACTCCGCGGCCGTGTCGCCCGCGGTCGACGACGTGCTGACGTCGTACCCGCTGCGCGAGCTCGTCACGAGCGAGGGCCCCTATCCCTTCTTTGCCGACCGGCAGCGCGCCCTGTTCGGCAGCTGGTATGAGTTCTTTCCCCGCTCCGAAGGGGCCTACGTCGACGAGGAGACCGGCACGGTGGTGCCCGGGACGTTCGGGACGGCCGCCGAGCGCCTCGACGCGGTCGCGGCCATGGGGTTCGACATCATCTACCTGCCGCCCGTCCACCCGATCGGTGAGGTCAACCGCAAGGGCCGCAACAACACCCTCGATCCCGGGCCGGACGACGTCGGCTCGCCCTGGGCGATCGGCTCCAAGGACGGGGGCCACGACGCCCTCCACCCTGCTCTGGGGACCTTCGAGGACTTCGACGCCTTCGTTACCAGGGCTTCGAGCCTCGGCCTGGAGGTCGCCCTCGACCTCGCGCTGCAGGCTGCCCCCGACCACCCGTGGGTGAACGAGCACCCGGAGTGGTTCACGACGCGGGCCGACGGCATGATCGCCTACGCCGAGAACCCGCCGAAGAAGTATCAGGACATCTACCCGGTCAACTTCGACAACGATCCGAAGGGGATCTACGCCGAGGTGCTCCGCATCGTCCGCCTCTGGATGGAGCACGGCATCAGGGTCTTCCGGGTCGACAACCCGCACACCAAGCCGGTGGAGTTCTGGCAGTGGCTGCTCGGCGAGATCCGCACGAGCGACCCCGACGTGGTCTTCCTCTCCGAGGCGTTCACGAAGCCGTCGATGATGCGCGCGCTGGGAACCGTCGGGTTCCACCAGTCCTACACCTACTTCACCTGGCGCACCGCCAAGTGGGAGATCGAGCAGTACCTCACGGAGGTCTCCCGCGAAACCAGCCATGTGCTGCGACCGAACTTCTTCGTAAACACTCCTGACATCCTGCACGGGTTCCTGCAGTACGGCGGCCCGGCGGCGTTCAAGATCAGGGCCGCTCTCGCCGCGACCGGATCGCCGAGCTGGGGTGTCTACGCAGGCTTCGAGCTGTTCGAGCATGTCGCTCTGAAGCCGGGCAGCGAGGAGTACCTCGACACCGAGAAGTTCCAGATCCGGGTGCGTGACTGGAAGGCCGCCGAGATCGAGGGGCGCACCCTGGCGCCGTACCTCACCCGGCTGAACGAGATCCGCAGGCAGCACCGCGCACTCCAGCTGCTGCGCAACCTGACGGTCCACAGCAGCGACGACGACTCGATCCTGGTGTTCAGCAAGGTCTCGACGAGCTCGAGCACCGGTGAGTACGACGACATCGTCCTCGTCGTCATCAACGTGGACCCGCATGGCACCCGAGAGACGACGGTGCACCTGGACATGCCGACGCTCGGGATGGACTGGCAGGACCAGTTCACGGTGCACGACGAGATCACCGGGCAGACCTGGACGTGGGGCGAACGCAACTACGTCCGTCTCGACCCCTACATCGAACCCGCCCACATCCTCACCGTCCGGAGGCCGGCCACCCGATGACCCGTGACAAGCCACCGGAGTCACCGTCCGAGATGCCGCCGACCGCCGAGGGTCTCCCCGACCACCAGCCGGACTGGTTCAAGACGGCGGTGTTCTACGAGGTCCTGGTGCGCTCGTTCAAGGACAGCAACGGCGACGGCTGCGGCGACTTCGCCGGACTCACCGAGAAGCTGGACTACCTCGAATGGCTCGGCGTCGACTGCCTCTGGGTGCCACCGTTCTTCGCCTCACCCCTCCGGGACGGGGGATACGACGTGGCCGACTTCACCGGCGTGCTTCCCGAGGTCGGCACGATCGAGGACTTCCACTTCTTCCTCGACGCTGCGCACGCGCGGGGGATCCGGGTGATCATCGACTTCGTCATGAACCACACCTCGGACCAGCACCCGTGGTTCCAGGCCAGCCGGAACGACCCGGACGGCCCTTTCGGTGACTTCTACGTGTGGTCCGACACCGACGAGCTCTACACCGACGCACGGATCATCTTCGTCGACACCGAGCCGTCGAACTGGACGTGGGACCCGATCCGCCAACAGTACTTCTGGCACCGTTTCTACAGCCACCAGCCGGACCTCAACTTCGACAATCCCGCCGTGCACCAGGCGATGTTCGACGCCCTGGCGTTCTGGCTGGACATGGGCATCGACGGGTTCCGTCTCGACGCCGTCCCCTATCTCTACGAGCGTGCGGGCACCAACGGCGAGAACCTCAAGGAGACCCACGACTTCCTCAAGCTGGTCCGGAAGTTCGTCGACGAGCACTACCCCGACCGGGTCCTGCTGGCCGAGGCGAACCAGTGGCCCTCGGACGTCGTCGACTACTTCGGCGCCTCGGAGAACACTGCGGCGGGTGTGCCGACCACCGGCACCGAGTGCCACATGTGCTTCCACTTCCCCGTCATGCCACGCATCTTCATGGCGGTCCGCCGGGAGTCCCGGTTCCCGATCTCGGAGATCCTCGAGCAGACCCCGGCCATCCCCGACAACTGTCAGTGGGGCATCTTCCTGCGCAACCACGACGAGCTCACCCTGGAGATGGTCACCGACGAGGACCGCGACTACATGTGGGGGGAGTACGCCAAGGATCCCCGTATGAAGGCCAACATCGGCATCCGACGTCGGCTGGCCCCTCTCCTGGACAACGACATCAACCAGATGGAGCTGTTCACGGCTCTGCTGCTCTCGCTTCCCGGCTCCCCGATGCTCTACTACGGCGACGAGATCGGGATGGGCGACAACATCTGGCTCGGTGACCGCGACGGCGTCCGCACCCCGATGCAGTGGACCTCGGACCGCAACGCCGGCTTCTCCGTCGCGACGCCGGGCCGGTTGGCCCTGCCCGTGAATCAGGACCCCGTATTCGGGTACCAACGCGTCAATGTCGAGACCGAGCTGGAAAATGCCTCGTCGCTCTTGCACTGGACGCGTCGGATGATCCACGCCCGTCGCAAGCACCCTGCCTTCGGGCTCGGCGACTTCAGCGACCTCGGCGGCTCCAACCCGAGCGTGTTGACCTACGTCCGCGAGTACACCAGCTCGGCGGGCGTCGTGGACCGGGTGCTCTGCGTGCACAACCTGTCGCGGTTCCCGCAGCCGATCGAGCTGGATCTGCGCCGTTTCGAGGGTTGCGCCCCGATCGAGCTGCTCGGCGGCGTGCGGTTCCCCGAGATCGGGGAGCTGCCCTACCTGCTCACCCTCGGCGCCTACGGCTTCTACTGGTTCCGCCTTCCCGAGGCCGCCGGCGAGCGTTCGTTCGGCGCCGTGCCACCGCCAGCAGCAGATCCGACCCTCGACGACGGGACCGGGTCGTGATCACCCCTGTCACTGCCGTGGAGGAGTTCATCGGATCCGCCCGCTGGTTCGGTGGCAAGGGCCTTGCCTCCTCCGTCGTCGACGTACGACGCGTGGGTTCCCTTGGCTCGACGGAGCTGGACGATACGCCGTACGTCGGCATCGAGCTGGTCACCGTCGCCTATGACGAGGGTGGCAGCGAGATCTACCAGGTCCCGATCGCCTACTACGCGCAGCGGCAGCCTCGGCTCGAGCACGCCTTCATCGGCGAGTGGGAGGAGGAAGAGCTCGGAAGCGTGGTCTACGCCTACGACGCCGTCCACGACCGCGAGGTCACCATCTTGTGGCTGCGCGCGTTCGACGAGGGCGTCCGGAGCGGTGGGTTGACCTTCCACCGCCTCCCCGGGCATGACCTCGACATGACGACGCACTCCACGCTGTTCTCCGGTGAGCAGAGCAACTCCTCCATCGCGTTCGGCGAGGACAGCCTGATGAAGGTGTTCCGCAAGGTCACCCCCGGCAACAACCCCGACATCGAGATCCACGCCGCGTTGACCCGGTCCGAGAACGTGCACGTCGCCGCGCTCTACGGCTGGCTCGAGGCAGAGGGACCGGAGGGGGCCGGCGGGCAGCCGATCCACCTCGCCATGTTGCAGCAGTTCCTGCGCACAGCAAGCGACGGATGGGACCTCGCCCTCGCGAGTGTCCGTGACCTCTTCGCCGAAGCCGACCTACACGCCGACGAGGTGGGCGGTGACTTCGCCAGCGAGGCTCGCCGTCTCGGGGTCGCGACGGCCGAGGTGCACGATGCGCTGGCGAGTGCCTTCCCCATCGACTCCTGGGGTGCGACCGAGCTGGCCGCGCTGACCGAGGCCATGCAGGGACGGCTGAGCGATGCGATCACTGCCGTCCCGGAGCTCACGCGCTATGCCGGCGCACTGCGGGAGAAGTACGACGCCCTCGGGCACGTCTCGACAAAGGAGGTCGTGCAGCGCGTCCACGGCGACTTCCATC